>CAYYHO010000007.1:0-17170 GCA_964471725.1 uncultured Methyloversatilis sp.
TTCATCAGCCAGTAGCGCATGTCAGCCTGTACCCGTTTGAACCACCCGCGCATTCTACGGAGGTTGCGCAAAATGTCTCGCGCGTTTTTCCAGCCGCGACATGGAATCGGCGCAGGCAGCCGGTCTTGCGCGGCTTGCCTGTTACGTGCCGGGGCTCGCGAGCGACCTCACCCAGGCCATCGAGTCGGACAGGCACTGGTTAAGTGTCACGCTGCTGATACGCTGGCCCAGTTGTGCCAGCACGCGCTCGGCGCCTGCCGGGTCTTCGTTGTCGAAATAGTCGGTGAGTTCCAGCAACAAACCCAACTCGCCCTCGCGCGCAAGCAGGGCAAGGCGAATTTGCGGGTCGATGGATACATGGTCGAGGATTTCGGCCATGGGCAGGCCCAGCGCCGCCGGCATCAGCGACATCAATCCACACAAGAAAGCGGCGTCCGGCAAGGCACGCTGGTCGGCATAACAGGAGCGTGCCAACCGCTCCATGAAATTACCTTTGAACGCGGCCAATTGCATCAAGGGATTCCGCTCGATATTCTCATCCAGGCCCCCAGGGCGGCTGTAGAGCAGCAATTGCAGCCAGCGCAAGATCTGGCGGCGCCCGACTACCGTCACCGCCTGGCGTACCGAGGTAATGCGGGTGCGCAGCCCCATGGCAGCCGAATTGGTCAGCCGCAGCAGATTGACCGTAAGGGCAGCTTCGCTCTTGAAGATGGTTTCGATCTCGCTGAGCTCCGCGTCTTCGTTCAAACGCTGAATCAGGTGCAGCAGACCACTGGTTGCCGGGTCGAGTTTCTTGCCCTCGACGACTGTCGGTTCGGCAAAATAAAAACCCTGGAAGAAGTGAAAACCCAGTGTCGCGGCCCGCTCATGATCCCTGTTGGTCTCGACATGGCTGGCAATCGGCAAGGGACGATAATCGGCCAGTTGGGTCAGCAGGGGCCTGAGAATGCCGTCAGGCAGCTTGTGCAAATTGAGCTTTACATACATGGCCTGCTTCAGAAGCGGCGCCAATGCCTCGGTAATCTCCGTCAGATCGTTCAGGCAGAAGGTGTACCCGCGCTGGCCCAGCGCATGACAGCGCGCCGCCACAACGGGATCGGCAGCCACCCCCACGGGCAGGTCGAAGACAACCCCGGAGGCGGGCAGCAATTCGATCGTATCGGCGCACAGGGAGGCGGCGTCGACTATGACAAAAGCTTTATTGGCGCCCAGCGCGTTGCTCAGGCCAAGCTCGGCGAAAGCCTTGCAGATGACGTCTGCCGTGGCAATTCCCAAATGAGCGAGGGACGCGCGATTTTCGCTCGAATCGCGAAACAGCAACTGGTAACCGATCAGGGCCTGCGTGGAATCGAGGATCGGCTGGCGGCCGAGAAAAAGGCTGTCCAGCGCCACAGAAGGATTGGGAACTTGCATGCAAGCATCCTAGCAGCTTGTCGGCATGAGGGCAAAAAACGACCACCGCAGGGTGGTCGTGGCTTGCGGGGTTCCCCGCCTGTGTCGTTTGGCCGGCATCCTGAACCTTGGTTCAGATGGGTCACGTTCCTGCCGCTTCAGGTGCGCTCGCAACAGCACGAAACTGAGGAGCGCTCACAACAGCGGCGTCTCGGGGCGGCAACCGATGCCAATCAGTATTGGTTCAAAGAATGTAGGGCCTTGGCGAACACTGCAGGGAAATGCGTTGTCACGATCGTTGCATTGTCGCCCGCAACAGCCTACAACTCTCAGAACAGTTCGTCCTGCCGGGCGAGCGCCTCATCCAATCGCGCTTCTATGTTTTTTATTCTACGCCGCAAATTCTCTGCGTCAATGGTATTGGCCGCCAAGGCTGATGTACTTCCGATTGGCGAACCTGGCTGGCGCAAACCATTCAACTCATAGGCCAGATTCAGCGCCGCGACGACAGCGAGGCGTTCGCCGGTAGTGCGTGTCGTCTTGGCAACTTCGCTCATCTTGGCATCGAGCAAGGCCGCTGCGGCAGTCAGCGCATCGAACTCCTCGGGCGCGCAGGCCACGCGGTATTCGCGGCCTTGCAGTTTGATATCCAGTGTGGCGCTCATTCGGGAGGCAGCCTTTCCATCAAGCCTTCCAGCCGCGTGCGCGCAGTGACCATGCGCTCGGCAAGATCGGCCTTTTCTTTTTCCAGCAGATCGACGCGCTCGCGCAGGCGAAGATTCTCGGCGCGCAGAGCATCGCACAGGGCAATGACCTGGGTTACCTTGCTTTCGAGTCCGCCGAGTTCATCATTCATGGGCCGGCAGTGTGTAATAAAACTGGTTATTCGTCAAGCAGTTCGGATGATTTGTGAAGGTATCGCCACAACAATGACCGCGTGAACACACCCTCATTCCGGCGGGCGAGCAGTCTGGCAGCTAAGCGCCTATAATGCGCTCGCTTCGTCCGCGGTGCCTGCAGGGTCTTTCGATCCTCAGGTGAAACGGGAAACAGGTCAGTTGCCAGCAACGATGCCTGTGCTGCCCCCGCAACGGTAGGGAAGTGCGGCTGCTCCATTCGGCCACTGGGTACGTCCCGGGAAGGCGGAGCGGCAAGACTTCCGAGCCCGGAGACCGGCCACGGACGATCCAGTTGAATGCGCTGCGGGGTGCGGCGCGTCGGATATCCGTCGCGCTCACCCCCTGTGCATTCGTGTCCATTACCGGCCTGCGGGGACGCTGGCCGCACAGGGAGAAATCCATGATCATCCGTTGCATCGCCCTCCGGCGTACGGCACTCGCCGCCACGCTTTCCGTTGCCTTTCAGCCCGTTTTCGCCGCCCCGGCAACAGACGACGAGGCTGCCATCGTTGTCACCGCGACACGCCAGCCAACGCGCATCAACGAGACCATCGCTGATGTGACCATCATTGATCGAGCCGAAATCGAGCGTAGCGGCGGCGGCACGATCATTGACCTGCTGGCGCATCAGGCAGGTATCCAGGCGTCCCGTAGTGGTGGCTTGGGACAGGCAACCAGCGTTTATTTGCGAGGCTCGCGCACGGACCAAACCAAGGTGTTGGTTGATGGCCTGCCGATCAACTCGCTTGACCTCGGCGGCTCACCCCTGCGCTATCTGCCCCTTGATAACATCGAGCGCATCGAAATCCTGCGCGGTCCGGCTTCCACTCTATATGGCGCGGACGCGATCGGCGGCGTCATCCATATCTTCACGCGCAAGGGAGCGGCCGGCCTGAAGGCGGACGGCTTCATCGGCTATGGAACGGAAAACACCATCCAGGCCAATGCAGGGGTCTCCGGAGGAGACGAGAAATGGCGTTTTCGTGTCGAGGGCAGCCGCCTTTCCTCTTCTGGCATTTCGGCGCAAACAAATGCCAGCAACCAAGATGCCGACAGGGATGCCTATCGAAACAACGGCATCGCAACTTCGCTATCGTTGCTGCCAAACAAGGGGCATGAACTAGGAATGATCTACCGGCAAAACGAAGGGCGGGCCTATTACGATGGCGGCAATGCGCCGGCAAATGGCACGACGGATAATTATGTCGATTTCAAGACTGAGCAATGGCAGGTCTTCACCAAAAACAGGCTGGGGGAAAAATGGGCCAGCAAGCTGCACTATGGAGAAACGCGAGACTGGCAGAAAAACTACGCCTCGTGGGCGCCGCAAGGCAGCCTGCTGGAAACCCGCAATCGCTTGCTAAGCTGGCAGAACGACATCGGTTTGCCTGTGGGGAAAGCTTTGCTAGCTGTCGAGCGGCAGGAACAAGAAGCCGGACCGAGAGTTGGCTCTTCCGGCAGCGCCGCCGCCATCACTGACTCGGCGCTGGCCGGCTGGACAGCGAATCGGGGCGCTCATCGCTGGCAGGTCAGCGGTCGCCACGACGATCACTCCAATTTCGGGGGCGCAGGTACCTATGCTCTTGCCTACGGCTACCAACTGACGCAGCACTGGCGTGCGCATGCCAGCTACGGCACCGCCTTCAAGGCGCCCTCGCTCTATCAACTCTACGATCAGTATTCCGGTAACACGCAACTGCTGCCCGAGGAGTCGCGCAACCGCGAGGGGGCCGTCGTCTGGGAAAGCGGTCAACAAAGCGCCTCCGTCACGTATTACCTGAACCGCGTTGCCAACATGATCGACTGGGTCAGCACGGGCGGGTGGACCGGCATCTTCCAGAACGTATCCAAAGCGCGCCTTGAAGGCCTCACGCTCGCCTACACCGGACGGCTCTACGATTGGTCCTTGCATGCCAACTATGACTGGCTCGATGCCATCAACGAAGACACCGGCTTGCAGCTTGGTCGCCGCGCCCGCAACAAGGCATCTTTGGCTGTGTCCAGGAACTGGGGCCCTCTCGACACAGGCATCGAACTGATCGGGGTCGGTCGGCGCTACAACAGCAACTCGGAGACCGGCGAAATGAGCGGTTATGGCCTGATCAACCTCAATGCGCGCTATGTCCTGAACAAGGAGTTGTCCATCGAAGGCAGAATAGGCAACCTGTTTGACAAGCAGTATGAGGTGGTACGTGGCTACGGTACGCCGGGGATAAATGCCTTCGTCGGCATCCGCTACACGCCGCAGTAAGTGATGCCCACCCGCCGCCGCGCCTGCCTGGTGCTTGCCCTGCTCGCCCTGCTGAGCCTGGCGAGCCTCATGGTGGCGCTTGCGGCAGGCAGCCTCCCGGTGCCGTTCGGCGAGGTGGTCGCCGCGCTGGGCGGTGCGGACATCCCGGCGCGCGCCATCGTCATCGAACTGCGGCTGCCGCGCGCGCTGGCGGGCTTCGCCTGCGGCGGGCTGCTGGCCCTGGCCGGTGCGCTGATGCAGGTGCTGCTGCGCAATCCGCTGGCCGACCCCTACGTGCTGGGCATCTCGGGCGGCGCGGGTGTCGGGGCATTGGCGGCAATGCTGCTGGGGCTCGCCGGCCTGGCGGTGCCGGGCTTCGCTTTCCTGGGCGCCCTCGCGGCGATGCTGCTGGTGTTCGGCCTCGCGCACGGCGACGGCAGCTGGACGCAGACGCGCCTGCTGCTCACCGGCGTGGTGGTCGCCGCCGGCTGCGGCGCGGTCGTCGCGCTGATCCTCACCGTCGCTCCGGAACAGAAGATCCACGGCATGCTGTTCTGGCTGATGGGCGATCTGTCGCAAGCGCTCTCCGCAACCCCGGTGCTGGCGCTGCTGGCGCTCGCCCTGGCCATCGCCCTGCCCTACGCGCGCGAACTCAACCTGCTGGCGCGCAGCGCCGAGCAGGCGCAGGCGCTCGGCGTCGCCGTGCCGGCGCTGCGGCGCATCGTCTATGCAGTCGCCTCGCTCGCCACCGCCGCCGCCGTCACCACTGCCGGCTCGATCGGCTTCGTCGGCCTGATCGTGCCGCACCTGGTGCGGCTCGCCATCGGCAGCAACATGGGCAACGACCAGCGCCTGCTGCTGCCCGCCGCGGTACTGGCCGGCGGCAGCCTGCTGGTGCTCGCCGACACGCTGGCGCGTACCATCGTTGCACCGGTCCAGCTGCCGGTCGGCGTGCTCACCGCGCTGATCGGCGTGCCGGCATTCCTCTATCTGCTCGGCAAGAAGACATGAGTCAGGCCATGATCCTCCAGGCACGCCAGCTCGCGGTCAGCGTCGGCCTGCACAAGGTCTGCCTCGACCTCGACCTCGACCTCGCGGCCGGGTCGCGGCTGGCGATCCTCGGCCGCAACGGCGCCGGCAAGTCCACGCTGCTGTCCACGCTGGCTGGCCTGCGCGCTGCCGATGGCGGCACGCTGCGGCTGAATGGCAAGTCCTACGCCGAACTCGGCCTGCGCACGGCTGCGCGGCTGCGCGGCTGGCTCGGCCAGGACCGCAGCGATCCGTTCGCCAGCACCGTGCTGGAAACCGTGCTGACCGGCCGCCACCCGCACCTCGGCCGCTGGGCATGGGAATCCGTCGCCGACAAGGACATCGCGCGCGAAGCCCTCGCGGCAATGGGGCTCGCCGGCATGGAGGCGCGCGAAGTGCATACGCTTTCCGGCGGCGAACGGCAGCGGGTGGCGATCGCCGCGCTGCTCGCCCAGGCGCCGCGGCTCTACCTGCTCGACGAGCCGCTCGCCCACCTCGACCTCAATCACCAGATCGCCACGCTCGAACTGCTGTCGCAGCGGGCGCGTGCGGACGGCGTCGCCCTCGCGATGGTGCTCCACGACCCGAACTTCGCTCTGCGCTACTGCGACCAGGCGGTGCTGCTCTACGGCGACAGCCGCCATGTCGCCGGGCCGACGGCAGAAATCATCGATGCCGAAACGCTCTCGTCCCTCTACGGCCACCCCTTGCGGCGTGTCAACGCGGCACATCTCGATCACCCCCTGTTCGTACCCGGCTGACCGGGGAGCAACAACAGCGGGAAGAATCGGCGCTGGCGGGACGGCATAGCCGGGCCGCCACCAACCCGGGGACAACGGGAAATTCAGGGCATGCGCCGGCGCGCGGTGTCCAGGTGCCGGCACAACTGCTCGGCACCGTCGGCCATGCGCGGCGTGAAGCGCTGGATCAGGTCGGGCGGGACGAAGAAGAGGTTGTCGCGCTGTACGGCCCCCAGTTGCGGCCAGCGGCGCCAGTCGTCGAGCCACTCGGGACGCGCGACATCCATGCCGCTGGCAACGATGGCCTCGGGATTGGCGGCCAGCACGGCCTCGATCGTCACCCTGGGCGCGAGCGCCTTGAGATGGGCAAAGACGTTCTCGCCGCCGCACAGGCGGATCACATCCGAGATGACCTGCCCGCCGCCGACCGTCGCCAGCGGCTGCTGCCAGATCTGGTAGAAGGTGCGCACCCGGCGCTGTGCGCCGTAGCTGTCGCGCAGACCCTGCAAGCGGCTGCGAAAGCGGGCGGCAGCCTGCTGCGCGACGGCCTGGGCGCCAGCCAGTTCGCCATAGCGCTCGAGGTTGGCGGCCACATCATCGATGCGCTCGGGCCGCGAGAGGAACACGGGGATGCCGAGGGCGCGGATTCTGGCGACATGCGCCTGCGGATTGCCGCTGACCCAGGCAATCGCCAAATCGGGCTTCAGGGCGACGATCGCCTCGAGGTCGAGCGCCGCATGGCTGCCGACGCGCGGCACACGCTTCGCTGGTTCGGGAAAGTCGCTGTAGTCCACCGCACCGACGATGCGCTCACCCGCCCCTGCGGCAAACAGGGTTTCGGTGATATGGGGGGCAAGGCTGACGATGCGCTGCGCGGGAGCGGCGAGCCGCACGAAAGCACCCGTATCGTCACGCACGATGATTTCGGCGCGAACCGGCAAGACCGCACACAGCAGAATCAACAGTGCCAGCTTCATCGGCCGGTTCACCGAACCGCCCTGGGCTTGCCGGCGGGCCTTGGCAGGGCGCGCATGTTGAGCATGGGATAATCCGTCCATCGGGGGTGCCCATGTTACAGGCTCCGGTCGCCGACATCGGCAAGGGCGCCCAAGCAAGGAGAATTGCATGAAAGAGCTCGCCGAGCACTCCGGTCCGGCCTTGCTGGCGGCGCCCCGTCTATCGAGAAGCCGGCATCGATGACCGCGGGCGAATGGCGATGACGACCCGTGCCCTGATGGTGCAGGGCTGCACCTCGGATGCCGGCAAGAGCACGCTGGTCACGGCCCTCTGTCGCATCCTCGCCCGGCGCGGCGTGCGCGTGGCGCCCTTCAAGCCGCAGACCATGGCGCTGAACTCGGCTGTCACAGCGGACGGTGGCGAAATCGGCCGCGCCCAGGCATTGCAAGCGCAGGCGGCCGGGCTGGCGCCGCGCAGCGACTTCAATCCTGTGCTGCTCAAGCCCAATACCGACATCCGCGCCCAGATCGTCATTCACGGCAAAGCGGTCGCCGATCTCGATGCCGGCGCCTATCACGACTACAAGCGCACGGCGCTGGCGGCGGTGCTGGAGTCCTGGCAGCGCCTGACCGCCGAGTTCGATTGCGTGATCGTCGAGGGCGCCGGCAGCCCCGCCGAAGTGAATCTGCGCGATCGCGACATCGCCAACATGGGCTTCGCCGAGGCAGCGGATATTCCGGTCATCCTCATCGGCGACATCGATCGCGGCGGCGTGCTCGCCCACCTGTCGGGCACGCTCGACCTGCTGTCGCACTCCGAGCGCAGACGCACCAAGGGACTCGTCATCAACCGTTTTCGCGGTGACCGCAGCCTGCTGCAACCCGGCCTCGACTGGCTCGAACAGCATACGGACAAACCGGTGCTTGGCGTCCTGCCTTATCTGCAGGGCCTGTTCCTCGATGCCGAGGATGCGCTCGACCGCCACGCGGAACCGGCCGGCACGAGCGGGTTCACGGTCATCGCCCCGGCGTTTCCGCGCATTTCCAACCACAACGACCTCGATCCCCTGCGCCTTGCCCCGGAAGTCGACTTCCGCTGGATCGGGCCGAATCAACTGCCGCCGCCCGCAGACCTGGTGGTGCTGCCCGGCTCGAAGAGCGTGGCTGCCGATCTTGATTGGCTGCGCCGGCAGAATGGCGGCGCCTGGGAAACTTACCTCAGGCGCCACCTGCGCTACGGCGGCAAGCTGATCGGGCTGTGCGGCGGCTACCAGATGCTGGGCCGCGCCTTGCACGATCCGCATGGCATCGAGCGCGGCGCCGGCCAGGCAAGCACCGGGGCCGGGCTGGGCCTGCTCGATTGCGAAACCACCCTCGAACCCGAAAAACAGTTGCGCACTGTCAGCGGTCATCTCGCCCTGCCGGGATCTGCCGCCATGACCGGCTATGAAATCCACATGGGTCACACCCGCGGCCCGGCCCTGAGCCGTCCTGCCGTCATGCTCGCCGACGGGCGCCGGGAAGGAGCGATTTCGGCAGACGGCCAGATTTTCGCCACCTATTGCCACGGCGTGTTTGAGCATCCCGCAGCTTTTGCAGCGCTGCTGGATTGGGCCGGCGCAAAGCATTTCACCCCGGTGGATCTGGCCGCCCGGCGCGAGGCGGATATCGATCGACTGGCAAATACGGTCGAGACAGCGTTAGACTGGCGTCTGCTGGGGCACTGGATTACATAAGAATACGTCCTGTTGCCCGATCGCAACATTTACATTCAGTTTGAGCTCTAACTATTTGATATAACAGTTGTTGCATAGTAGCATCGGGCTTATCTTGCGTATGACGAGGCCGGCCCGCTCAATTTGAGGCGCACTGCTATGTACCATTTGAAGCCCACCAGGCTGAGTTCTCCGGTCATGTGCCGGATCCTGGCTTAGGCATGCACAACCTGCCGGAACCCATTCTCCAGGCCATCGAGTCGGGCCGCGTGCCCTCGCCGCCGCAGGTCTTGCTGCGCCTGCTGCAGTTGGTCGATGACGATCGCACCACGATGGCCGATCTGGCCTCCCTGGTGAAGCAGGATGCGGGTTTGTGCGCACGCGTCCTGGCCACTGCGAACTCGCCCGCCCTGCGCCGCGGCAACCAGTTGAGCAGCCTGGAGAAATGCCTGGTGGCGCTCGGAACCCGGCTGGTGCGCTCGATAGCCACCTGCCTGTCGGTGCAGAGCATGTTCGACCGCCGCTCCGGCAGTCTGCCGGTCGACCTCGCGGCATTCTGGAGCCACTCCCTGCTGGTTGCCGAACTGGCGCGCGACCTGGCCGCCGCGGCAGATTACGCAAACCCCGACGAGGCCTATCTGGCCGGCCTGCTGCACGATGTCGGCGAACTCATCCTGCTCTCCGCCATCGGCGAACCCTACGCCCACCTGCTTGCCAGTTGCGAGGACGAAAGCGTGCTGCCGGCGCTGGAAACAGCGCAATTCGGCGCGCACCATGGCGAGATCGGCACCTGGCTGGTGGATCGGTGGCAACTCGATACGGCCTTTGCCGACGGCATCCTGTTCCATCACCATCCCGCCAGCCAGATTGCCACTGCCGATACCCTGCCCCGGCTGGTCTGGCTCGCCCACTCGCTGGCGGCTTGCGACGAGATCACGCCGGAGTTGACAGGACTGGCGGAGCAGATGATCGGGACCGGCGGCGGAGCCAGATTGGCTGCCCTGCGCGATCAGTCGGAGCAGAGGATGTGCGTCATTGCCGAGGGGCTGGGCTTCAGCCCGCCCGACCGGATGGTCGGCGGGCGCAGCTGGGGGCTGCCATTGGTCAAGCTGCCGCAGCTGAAGGAGCCGCATGGCGCCGCAGAAGACGATATCGGCGCGATCATCGGCGGCATGGCCCTGATGCAGCCGCTGCAGCAGAATCTGTTCGCGCTGGATTGCGACGCCGAGCTGTTGTTGTCCTTGCGCGAATCAGCACGCATTCTCTTCGACCTCAACCGGGTCGCCTTCCTGCTGATCGATGCCGGCTCCGGAATGCTTTCCGGAGCCGGCATCGGCGGCCAGCCGGCCGTCTTCCGCAACGCCCCGATCCAGACCAAAAATCCCCGCAGCCTGGCTGCTGCCGCTGTCGCAGAACGGAATATCCGCAGCAGTTTCGACGGGCGCGCCCCGGTACCGGCCGCGCTGATCGACATCCAGTTCGCGCGCGCCTTTGCGAGCGAGGGCTTGCTGTGCGTGCCGATGATCGGCCGCAACCAAACCGCTGGCGTCATGGTCTGCGGCCTGAGCGCCGGCCAGCACTCCCGCCTGTCGCGGCGGCTGCCGTGGCTGTTGAATTTCGGTCGCATCGCCGCAGTCAGCCTGGAATCCCTGCAGGAAGCGCAGACCTGCCGTCAGCAGGCGGAACGCGAGGCATCGACGCGGTTCAGCCAGCAGGCGCGGCGTGTCGTGCACGAAGCCGGCAATCCCCTCGGCATCATCAAGAGCTATCTGAAAATCCTCGACGGGAAGCTGCCGGACGAAGTGGATGTACGCCAGGAGCTGGCCGTGTTGACAGAAGAAATCGACCGGGTCGCCAACATCGTGCAGCACATGAGCGAAATACCCGCGACCCAGCCAGCGCCGGTCGATGTCGATGTCGGCGCCCTGGTGCGTGAATTGCTGGTTCTGTATGGCGATGCGTTGTTCCGGGTGCGCAGTATCCAGCTCGACACGGAGATACCCGTCGGCGTCACGGCGGTCGCCTGCGACCGCGACAGCCTCAAGCAGATCCTGCTGAACCTCTGGAAGAACGCTTCAGAAGCCCTGTCGCTGGGACAGCGCTTCGCCATCGCCATCAGCGACGAAGTCATCCATAACGGCGAACGATTCGTGGAAATCCGCATGGAGGACAACGGGCCGGGGCTGCCCCTCGCGGCGCAGCGCCTGCTGCTTCGCACCGAACCACCGAAGACAACGGAGTTGGACGGCAAACGGGGCCTCGGCCTTTCCATCGTCGGCGCCTTGGCCGAGCGCATGGGCATTCCCATTACCTGCCGCAGCCTTGCGGGAGCAGGCTCAAGCATTACCCTGCTGCTGCCGAAAACACCCATGGAGAAAGACAACAACAGCACTGCCAGCGCGGTTCCCGGGTAGGGAAGCGGACATCCGGCCGCAGGCGAGGAGGAGCAATGAGCTTGATAGCGGACATCGATTTGGCAACCTGCATTCCGGCCAGTGCGGAAACCGGCAACCGGATGCGCATCCTGATCGTCGATGACGAACCGCGCTTCCGCGCCGCCTATCGCCAACTGCTGGCCGACCCGGGCCGCAGCATCGAGGAATCAGAGAATGGCAGCGATGCCATCCGCCGCCTGAACCAGCGCGATATCGATGTCGTCATCCTCGACCTCAAGCTGCCCGACATCAGCGGCATGGAGATCATGGAATGGCTGCAGCGCAATCACATCGCCACATCGGTCATCGTCTTCAGCGCCGACGACTCGATCGATTCGGCGATCCACGCCCTGCGGCAAGGCGCCTTCGAATTCATTCGCAAGCATTGCGCCCCCGACGAGCTCATCCAGACGGTCGAGCGGGCCTTGCGCCGGCGCCGCATGGAGCAGGAGCACGCCCTGATGACGGCCCGCATCGAGCAATCGGAGCGCCTGCACCGCTTTCTCGTCGAGCAGTCGCCGGACATCATCTATACCCTGGACAGTTCAGGCCGTTTCATCTTCATCAATGGCCGCGTCGAATCGCTGCTGGGGTATGAGCGGGAAGAACTGCTGGGGCAGCATTACACCGTGATCGTCCATGAGGAAGATCGCGCACGGGCGCATTACGCTTTCAATGAGCGCCGCATCGGCGAACGGGCGACCACGAATAGCGAGATCCGCCTGCTGAGCAAGGATCAGGGCGTGCGGCATTTCGAGAATCGCATGATCGTTGCCATTCTCAGCTCGCAAGGCATTTACAACCCGGACCGCGCGGCGGCACAGCCGCACTTCATGGGGACTTCAGGTGTGGCGCGCGACATCACCGAGCGCAAGAAGGCGGAGGAGACCATCGCCTACCAGGCCTTCCACGACCTGCTTACCGGCCTGCCCAATCGCGTCCTCTTCAAGGACCGCCTGGAATTGGCCATCACCCAGGCGCGGCGGCGCAACCAGCGCGTCGGCGTCATGTTCGTCGACATCGACCGCTTCAAGCGGGTCAACGATACCTACGGGCACCACGAGGGCGACGAACTGCTGAAAGGATTCGCCGAGCGCACGCGCAACTGCCTGCGCTCCGGAGACACCATGGCACGCCAGGGCGGCGACGAGTTCACCATTCTGCTGCCCGATATCGTCAACAACGAGGATGTGACGACGATCGCCGAAAAAATACTCGCCGAGCTGAGGCAGCCCTTCGTCGTGGCCGGTAGAGACTTCCATGCCACGGCCAGCATCGGCATCGCGCTCTACCCGGAAGACGGCGATTCGCCCGACACCCTGATCCGCAAGGCCGATATCGCCATGTACCAGACCAAGGCACAGGGCAAGAACGGCTACATGGAATTTGCCCCGGACATGGACGCCCTGCTCGACGAGCGCCTCACGCTCGAACACGACCTGCGCGTAGCCATCGAATGCGGCGACCAGTTCGAAATGTATTACCAGCCCCAGATCAATTTCCTGCAGCGCCGGGTGATCGGCATGGAAGCCCTGATTCGCTGGCACCACCCGCGGCTGGGCCTGATCGGTCCGGATGCCTTCATTTCGATGGCGGAAGAAACCGGCATGATCGTCGCCCTGAGCGACTGGGTGCTGCGCGAAGGCTGTACGCAGCTCAAACGCTGGCACCAAAGAGGTTTCGGCGACCTCAGAATGTCGATCAATCTCTCGCCGAAGGAATTCGAGCGCGCCGATCTCGTCGAGCGGGTTAGCCGCCAGGTCAGCGACCATGCGATTCCGGCGAATGCCATCGAGATCGAGATCACCGAAAGCCTGCTCATGAAGGACGCGGAAAAAATCATCGAGAAGGTGCAGCAGTTGCGCCACAACGGCATGCGCGTATCCATCGACGACTTCGGCACCCGCTACTCGTCACTCAATTACCTGCGCCGCTTTTCCGTCAGCAGCATCAAGATCGACCAGTCTTTCGTGCGCGACCTCGGCACCAGCAACGGCTCCACCGCGATCATCAGCGCCATCCTCGGCATTGCGCAGAGCTTCGGCCTGCATGTGCTGGCCGAAGGCGTGGAAAGCGAGGAACAGCGCCAGATCCTCAGCGACCTGGGTTGCGACCGGATGCAGGGTTACCTCTTCAGCAACCCGCTCTCCACCGCTCAGATGGAAGCCTTCGTCGCGTCCGGCAAGTTCAGTTGCGGGGCGCAGCCACTGCATTGAGACCCGGGTTGCCCGGGAATCTCCAGGCGACTGCTGGCAGTCTAGATTCGGAACAGGTAGACAGCCGTCGCCAGGATGCCGGCGCCAGCCGCCAAATAGAGAATCTTCGCAACCAGCTGGTCGGCGCGCAGGCCGAAATCGTAGCAGGTGCACCGCAGGCGATGCGCCGAGCTCCAGAGCGAGAGCGACACGACAATGAAGATCAGCAGCTTGCCCAGGAAGCTGCCGGCCAGGGTGCGCATGCTGTCATAGCCAAGGCCGGCCGGAAGCTGACCCAGCGCGGCCAGCAGGGTGAGCAGGACGATGACCGGAATGCAAAAGGCGATCACCGTGCCGCCGGCCGCAAAGGGAAACCAGATGATCGGTTTATGCGATTTGGCCATGATCAGAATACTCCGGCAAGCAACAGGATGACGAGGGAAAGCACAGCCCACGCGACGTAGTGGGCGCCGGAAATCAGGCTGCCGGGCACCAGTTCTTCGCCGACCTGCAAGGGCATGGCCTTCTGCGTGGCGTTGAACCAGGTGGCGGCATGATAGAGCGCAGCAATCAGCGCCAGTACGTGGAAGACGATCGAGAGCGGGCTTTGCAGGGCCGCCAGGAATGTCTCGTAGCGGGCCTGTCCCGCAGCGAGCGCCTGCAGTCCGAATACCAGCAACACGCAGTAGGCGCCCACGAAGAGGCTGGTGATCTCGCGCGCCATGTAGCGCAAATAGCGCGGATGGCGGAAATACCATGAGGTGGGAGGAACTTCGCGTATCAACGGACCCACCCCTCCCGCCCTCCCCTCACGGGGAGGTGACTGGGGTTCGCGGGCTGCGCCCGCTTCGGGCTTGTGGCTGTCGCCTCCTTGGGTCGGCCCGGCGGAGGCTAGGGGTTGGCGGCTCATTTCTTGCTCCACGGCATTAGATGTTCCTTGAACCAGTCGATGGAACTCTCGATCTTCACCTGCTGCAGCGCGCTCGCCGGATCGACATGCACCGGGCACACCTCGGAGCAGGCGCCGACGAAGGTGCATTCCCAGACGCCCTCGGCGGTCGCAATGACTTCCTGGCGCTCGTCACGGCCGCCGTCGCGCGAATCCTGGTTGTAGCGGTGCGCCAAAGAAATGGCGGCCGGGCCGATGAACTTCGGCGTCAGCCCATATTCCGGGCAGGCGGCGTAACACAGCATGCAGTTGATGCACAGGGTGAAGCGGTGATACTTCTTCAACTGCGCCGGCGTCTGCCGGTATTCGCCCGCACTGACGGGTTTTTCCTCTTTCGGGATCAGGTAGGGCTTGACGCGCTTGAGCTTCTCGATGAAGTCGTCGGGCGCGGTCACCAGGTCGCGTTCGACCGGGAAGTGTGCCAAAGGCTCCACGCGGATCACGCCTTCGTAGTCGCGCAGGAAGGTATGGCAGGACAGCTTCGGCTCGCCGTTGATCATCATGCCGCAACTGCCGCACACCGCCATGTGGCAGGACCAGCGGTAATTCAGGGTCGGGTCGATGGTTTCCTTGACCTTGTTGAGGGCATCCAGAACCACCCATTCTTCCTGGCAACTGACTTCATATCGCTGGAAGCGGGCCGCGCCATCCGTGTCCGGGTTGTAACGCAGGACTTCCAACTGGACGATGCGCTCCCTCATTTGTGGTCTCCCGAGTAATCGCGCACGCCGGGCGGCGACTTGGTGATGACCACATCGAGGTAATCGACGCGCGGCGCCGACTTGCCCTTACCCTCCTGGTAGACCATCGTGTGGCGCAGGAAATTGCGGTCGTCGCGCTCCGGGTAATCGAGGCGCTGATGGGCGCCACGCGATTCCTTGCGGGCCAGCGCGCCGACCATGACCGCCTCGGCGCAGTCGAGCATGGAACCCAGTTCCAGCACCTGGAACAGGTCGGTATTGAAGACGTTGGTCTTGTCGGTGAGGATCACGCGGCCGTAGCGCTCGCGCAACTCCCGGATCTTGCCGACGCCCTCCTGCAAACCGGCTTCGGTGCGGTAGATGCCGGCGTTCTTCTCCATCGTGTCCATCATTTCCTTGCGCAAGCCGGACATCGATTCCGTCCCGTCGCTGCGCGAGAACAGTGCGCGGATGCGCAGTTGCGTCGCTTCGGCACGAGCGTTCAATGCCGCCGTATCGGGCGCCGGCATCCTTCGGAGATGCTCGATCGCGGAAAGCGCCGCGCGGCGTCCGAAGACCAGCAGTTCAACCAGCGAATTCGAACCGAGCCGGTTGGCTCCGTTCAGGCTGACGCAGGCGCATTCGCCGGCAGCGAACAGGCCGGGCAGTGTTGTGGCGGCCTGGGTGTCGGTGGAAATGCCGCCCATCATGTAGTGCACCACCGGACGGATCGGCACCGGGTCCTTGACGATGTCGACGCCCAGGTAGCTGGCGGCCAGTTCGCGCACCAGCGGCAGGCGCTCGTTGATCTTTTTCTCGCCCAGGTGGCGCATGTCGAGCAGGACGCATTCGCCCCACTGGGTGGTCAGCGTGTTGCCCTTCTGCAACTCGTGCCAATAGGCCTGGCTGACACGGTCGCGCGGGCCGAGTTCCATGGTCTTGAGCTGCGGCTTGCCCACCGGCGTTTCCGGCCCCATGCCGTAATCCTGCAGATAGCGGCGGCCGTGCTTGTTGAGCAGGATGCCGCCTTCGCCGCGGCAGGCCTCGGTCAGCAGGCTGCCCGTGTTCGGCAGGCCGGTCGGATGGTACTGCACGAACTCCATGTCCTTCAGCGGCACGCCGGCACGGTACGCGAGCGACATGCCGTCGCCGGTCTTGATGGCGCCATTGGTGGAGAAGGGGAACATGCGGCCGGCGCCGCCGCCGGCAACGATCACCGCCTTGGCGTGGAACTGGCGCAGCTGGCCGCTGCGCATCTCCATCGCGGTCACCCCCTGGCAGCGGCCGTCATCGACCAGCAGGTCGAGCGCGAAATACTCGTCGTAGCGGGTGATCGAGGGAAACTTCAGGGAGGTCTGGAACAGGGTGTGCAGGATGTGGAAACCCGACTTGTCGGCGGCGAACCAGGTGCGCTTTTTCTTCATGCCGCCGAAGGGCCGCACCGCCACCGAGCCATCCGCCTCGCGGTTCCAGGGGCAGCCCCAGTGCTCCAGCTGCAGCAGTTCCTTCGGCGCTTCGTGGATGAAGTATTCGACGCAATCCTGATCGGACAGCCAGTCGCCGCCGCCGACGGTATCGTCGAAGTGCAGGTCGAAACTGTCATCGGGTTTGATTACGCCGGCCGCGCCGCCCTCCGCAGCACAGGTATGGCTGCGCATCGGGTACACCTTGGAGATCAGCGCGATGCGCAGCGCCGGATCGGTCTCGGCAAGGGCGATCGCGGCACGCAGCCCCGCCCCGCCGGCGCCGATGATGGCAACATCAGTCGATATCGTTTCCATTCCACCTATTCCTGAGGTCAAGTCGTTTCCGCGACGGCAACTTTGACGCCGCGTCGCGCACGAACTCAATCTCGGCCAGGGAATGCAGATCGGCAAAACCGGTTTTGCCGGCAGGCACTACGGGGTCGCATGTTTTGTGCGCCGCACCAAGCGAAGGATATAACAATTA
>CAYYHO010000008.1:0-16840 GCA_964471725.1 uncultured Methyloversatilis sp.
GCCGCCGGCGAAATCCAGCGCCCCCTTGCCGAGCAGGTAACCGCCGGCACCCCAGACCATATGGGCAATCGGCAGGTAGCAGAAGCTGAACCACAGCACCGAGAACAGCAGCACCGCGGAGAACTTGATGCGCTCGGCGAAGGCGCCGACGATCAGTGCGCAGGTGATGGCCGCGAAAGTAGCCTGGAAGGCGATGAACAGGAACTCCGGCAGCTTGGCGGTCGGCGTGAAGGTGTCCGCCAGGCTTTCACCCGTGACCCCCGCCAGGAAGAGCTTGTCGAAGCTGCCGATGATGAGTCCCTCTCCGCCGAACGCCAGGCTGTAGCCATACACGGCCCACAGCACGCTGATGAGCGAAAACACCACCAGCACCTGCATCAGCACGGAGAGCATGTTCTTGGCGCGCACCAGGCCGCCGTAGAACAGGGCGAGGCCGGGAACGGCCATGAAAACGACCAGGGCTGTCGACACCAGCAGCCAGGCGACATCGCCCTTATTGACGGTGGCGACCATCGCCTCGACAGCCGGGGCGGCGCCGCTGGCCGCATCGACCACGGCAGAGGCGACGCCGCCGACCACCGCGCCCTCGGCGGCCGCCAGGCCGGAAAAGCCGAGGCCGCAGGCCATCGGCAGAATCGAACGCAATCTGTTCATGATGAGTCTCCCTGTATCAGAGGGCATCCGTGCCGGTTTCGCCGGTGCGGATGCGCACGACCTGTTCGAGGTCGAAGACGAAGATCTTGCCGTCGCCGATCTTGCCGGTGCTGGCGGATTTCTCGATGGCTTCGATGGTCTGCTCGAGCAGCTCGGACTTGATGGCGGCCTCGATTTTTACCTTGGGCAGAAAATCGACCACGTATTCGGCGCCGCGATACAGCTCCGTGTGGCCCTTCTGGCGGCCGAAGCCCTTGACTTCGGTGACGGTGATGCCCTGCACGCCGACGGCAGCGAGGGCCTCACGCACCTCGTCAAGCTTGAACGGCTTGATGATGGCGGTAACCAGTTTCATGATTTCTCCTTTGTCTCGATTGTTGGGTCGGGGGTGCGCCTGGGCTCAGAAGGTCTTGCTGAAGGTCAGCAGCAGGCGGCTCTTGCCCAGGTCCTTGCCGAACGCATTGCGATAGGGCTCGCCGGCATCGCCATTGGCATTCGTCCCCACGTAGGCAAGGCCGACGCTGCCGAAGCCGACATCCTTGGCGACGCCGAATTTCCAGTCGGTGTAGGAAGCGGCGCTGAAATTCCTGATCTTCTGGCGGCCGACGTGGCCATTCAGGCTCCAGCCATCACCCAGGTCGACGTTGGCGTTCAGTTCGAGATAACCGCTGCCGCGGGTTTTTTCGCCCGCCACGCCTGTCCAGCCGAAGATGTGGCTGGACACCACGTGGGAATACTTGGCAGACAGCCATTTCCAGCCGAGGCCGGCATACACCTCGGTTGTGTCTGCCTTGGTGAAACCCGCCGGATAAGTGCCGGGGTAGTTATAGGTGAGGACACCCAGGTCATAGCTGAGGTCTTCGCTGAAGGCGCCCTTGTAACCGCCATAGACATCCAGCTCGACACTTGAACTGATGCCGCCGAGGTCGGCAAGCCAGGATATGTTCGAACCCCAGACGCCGGCATACAGGCCGCTGGCATGCGCGTAATCGAACCCGCCCTGCAGCGCCGGCTTGCGGTTCGTTTGGCCGATGCCGCGATAGACGTATTCCGATGCCAGGGTGAGATTGCCGGTGAAGCCATGTTCGCTGGCCGGGGCGTCGGCAGCCGCGGCAAACAGGGGGGAGGCCAGCACTACGGCAGCAGCGATCAGTTTCTTGTCCATGAAAGTCTCCAGAGATGGTTGCATAGAAAACAACGATTTCCCGGATTGCTTTAAGCACATAGCGTGCCAGCAAGATGTTTATCCATTAAAACATGCGGTTATAAACAATATGGGCACATCATCAATGGCAGGATTGCTTTTGTCATGCACCTTCCTGTTCCATGCGAACAGATTAATGCACCGTGTCAGTGCATTGCTTCTGCCGTCGGGTCTGGCCACGTCGGTGCTACACTCGAGCATCCCATTCGGCATCGTTCCCGCCATGATTGATCCCAAGTTCGTTGAGAGAACGAGCGCTCAGATTTCCAAGGCGCTGGCCGCCAGTCCGGCTGCCGACATCGAAAAGAATCTGCGCGCGCTGTTGAGTGCCGCCTTTGCCCGCCTGGATCTGGTCACCCGGGAGGATTTCGAGGTGCAGAAGGCCCTGCTGGCCCGTGCCCAGGCACGGTTGGCGACCCTCGAAGCCCAACTGGCCGAGATCGAGGCGCGCCGGAAGCCCTGATCGCCGTCCCGCCAGCGCCGACTTTTCCCGCCCGCTACCATGGCCCTCGCCGTCCTGAAAAGCCGGGCGCTCGCCGGACTGGCCGCCCCGGAGGTGGTGGTCGAAGTCCATCTGGCCAGCGGGCTGCCTGCGTTCACCCTCGTCGGCCTGCCGGAAACGGAAGTCAAGGAAGCGCGCGACCGCGTGCGCGCGGCCGTGCAGAACAGCGGCTTCGAATTTCCGCCGCGCCGCATCACGGTGAACCTGGCGCCCGCCGACCTGCCCAAGGAATCCGGGCGCTTCGACCTGCCGATCGCCCTCGGCATCCTGCTCGCCTCCGGGCAGCTCAAGGCGGGCGCGCTCGATGCCCACGAATTCGTCGGCGAACTCTCGCTGTCGGGCGAATTGCGCGCGGTGCGCGGCACGCTCGCCATGTGCCTTTCGGCCACCGGTGCCGGGCGCAGCTTCGTGCTGCCGGCGGCCAGCGCCGATGAAGCGGCACTGGTCGCCAGGGTGCGCGGCGCCACCATCCTGCCCGCGCACAACCTGCTCGAAGTCTGCGCCCACCTGACGGGTAGTCGGCCCCTTGCGCCGCATCCGCCCATCGCGCCAGCGCCGGCCGCCTGCATCGCCGATCTGTGCGAGGTGCGCGGCCAGGGCCCGGCCAAGCGCGCCCTCGAGGTCGCCGCTGCCGGCGGGCATAGCGTCCTGATGAGCGGCCCGCCGGGTTCGGGCAAGTCGATGCTGGCACAGCGCCTGCCCGGCCTGCTGCCGCCGATGACGGAAACCGAAGCGCTGGAAAGTGCGGCGGTGCATTCGCTCGCCGGCGGCTTCTCACTGGCGCGCTGGGCCCAGCGGCCCTTTCAGGCGCCGCACCATTCGGCTTCGGCGCCGGCGCTGGTGGGCGGCGGCGGCGTGCCGCGGCCCGGGGAGATTTCCCTCGCCCACCACGGCATCCTGTTCCTCGACGAATTGCCCGAATTCGAACGCCGCGTGCTCGAAGCCCTGCGCGAGCCGCTCGAAACCGGGCACATCCGCATCGCCCGCGCCGCACGGCGTGCCGAGTTCCCCGCGCGCTTCCAACTCGTCGCCGCGATGAATCCCTGTCCCTGCGGCTGGCTTGGCCATGGCAGCGGCAAGTGCCGCTGCACGCCCGACCAGATCGCGCGCTACCGCGGCAAGCTCTCCGGACCCCTGCTCGACCGCATCGACCTGATGATCGAGGTACCCGCCGTCGGCGAAGCGGAGTTGACCGCACCCCGCCGCGGCAGCGCCGCCGAAGCATCGGCAACGGTACGTGAGCGGGTCAGCGCGGCTCGGGAACGCCAGATCGCGCGCCAGGGCAAGGCCAATGCCGCTTTGTCAGCCGACGAGATCGAACTGCACTGCCAGCCCGACGCTGCCGGCACGACATTGCTGAAGCAGGCCCTGACCCGGCTCGACCTGTCGGCACGCGCCTATCACCGTGTCCTCAAGGTCGCCCGCAGCATCGCCGACCTGACGGGCGAATCCGCCATCGGCGTGCCGCAGGTGGCGGAGGCGATTCAGTACCGGCGCGGCCTCGGCGGATAACTTCACACATCCAGTCCCATCTGGATGTAACCGGTCGGGCAGACATCCGCGCAGATGTGACAGCCGACGCACTTGTCGTATTCGGTCATGACATAGCGGCCGGTGGTGGCTTCCTTTTTGGGCACCTTCTTGACCGCGCCCTGCGGGCAATACAGTATGCAGTTGTCGCACTCGAGGCACAGCCCGCAGCTCATGCAGCGCTTGGCCTCGGCCTTGACCTGCGCCGCATCAAGCGCGACGAGGCGCTCTTCCAGGCTGCCGAGCACGTTACTTCCATTGATTTCGCGCGTCTGGCGCACATGGCGCGGCACTTGGGGGAAATGACCGAGATAGAGCGATTCTGCTGGAATCACGTGGCGAGTCGAGCGGTCCTCGAAGTTGTGGACGAGGCCCGGATGGCTATCGGTGCCAAGGATGGGTTCCTTGACATCCTCGAATCTGGCGCCGATCTCGATCATTTTTCCGGGTACGCTGAAGTGCTTGACGTCGACCTTCGGCCGGCCGTTCATCTCGACGCCGGACAGATAGCGGTCAATGCCTTCAGAAGCGATGCGGCCGTGGCCGATCGCGGTAGTCAGCAACAAGGGCTTGATCACGTCGCCGCCGCAGAAGACGCCCGGCTCGCTCATCAGGTTCTTGTCGACGCGCGCCAGGCCGCGCTCGTTCTGGTATTGGGCCAGGCCGCCCCAGTTCACCGACTGGCCGACGGCGGTGACGATCAGGTCGCAGGGAATGTCGTATTCCGTGCCCGCCTGCACCAGCATCTTCTTGTCGACCCACTCGACACGCACCACGCGCAGCGCCTTGGCCATGCCGAATTCATCCTTGACGACCTCCACCGGCACCACGCAGGGCTGGATTTCCACACCCTCCTCGAGCACGGCGTCGATCTCGTGCGCATCCGCCGGCATCTCCACCACTTGGCGGCGGTAGGCGATCACCACCTCGGCGCTGCGGCGCCAGTGATGCGGCGTGGTGGCGAGCGCGCTGCGGCCAACCTTCGTGCTGCTGGTGGCGATGACCACCTGGGGCGTTGTAGTGGCTTCGGCTTCGGCATGGTAGGCCCCCAGCCGGCGTGCCACCGAAGCGCAATCCATCGCCGTGTTGCCGCCGCCGACCACGACGATGTTCCTGCCGGCATAGACCAGGCGACCATCGTTGTAGTTGTGCAGGAAAGTCAGTCCGTCGATGCAGTTCGGCGCATCGGCCCCAGGCAGGTCGAGCGGCTTGCTCTTGAGGGCGCCGATGCCGACAAACACGGCATCGAAATTGCGCCGCAGTTCGGCCATGCTGACATCGCGGCCGACGCGGGTGTTGAGCCGCACGGACACCCCCATGTCGAGTATGCGCTGCACTTCGGCATCGACAACCCGGCTCTGGGTGCGGAAGTCCGGCAGACCGAAGGTGATCATGCCGCCGATCTTGTGGTTCGCTTCGAAAATGGTGCAGGCATAGCCCTTGCGGCGCAGGTGATAAGCGCAGGACAGGCCGGCGACGCCGCCGCCGATGATGGCGACGCGCTTGCCGTTTTCCTGTGCCGGCGGCGCAAAGCGTAGCCCCTTCTCGATGGCCCAGTCGCCGACATAGTGCTCTATCGAGTTGATGCCGACGAATTCATCCACCTTGCCGCGGTTGCAACCGGTCTGGCAGGGCGCCGGGCAGCAGCGCCCCATGATGGCGGGAAACGGATTGGCATCGGTGATGCGGCGCCAGGCGTACTCTTCCCAGGGCATGCTCGTGCCGTCAGCGCCGACGGGCGGTTTCTCGATGCCGCGCGCGATGTTCAGGTAGCTGCGGATATCCTCGCCGGCAGGACAGCCCGCCTGACAAGGCGGCGAGGAAAGCACATAGGTCGGACACTTGTAGCTCCAGTCGCCCTGGAAGATCTTTTCCTGCCAGTGGACAAAGCGGTTATCGCCTTCCTTGTAACGGCGTATGGTGCGCTTTGAACTATTCTCGTTTTGTGCTTGCATGGCTACTCTCCGGCTTGGTAAGCTCTGCTTCTAGTGCTTTCGTTAGATATCAGGCTTTCGTCGCAGAATGTTTCACTGTGGCTTGCCTGTCGCGCTCTAAATTGAAAAAAGGGTTAATGTCATAAGTATTCATTATGACTGTCTGACTCATGATCTGTTCTCCATGTCTTGCGTCACCGACATTGAAATCGTCAATTCCGCTATTAATCATGATTTTGCTGGCTTCGGTGTCGATTTGATACATAATCCATTCCTCTTGTTGCAGTGCGGTATGCCTCAAATGTAATTATTTATATTTATTGCAGCAAGACGATTTCCGTCACAACTTTGGTGAAATATTTTCCATAAAGGCCCATGGACCGTACCGCCGAAATGATCGCTTTCGTTCACGCCGTGGACCGGGGCAGTTTCTCGGCCGCGGCGCGTGAGCTCGACCTGACTCCCTCCGCGCTATCGAAACTGGTCACCCGCCTGGAAGACCGGCTCGGCGTGCGCTTGCTCAGCCGTTCCACGCGCCACCTGGAACTGACCACCGAGGGGGAGACCTTCTACCGACGTTCGCAGGCGATACTGGCCGCCCTCGACGAGGCCGAGGCGGAGGTGGTGAGTGCCGGCTCCAGCCCGCGTGGCCTGCTGCGCCTTCATTGCGGCACGACATTCGGCTCGCACCAGCTCGCCCCGGCGCTGCCGCGCTTTTTGTCGCGCTATCCGGGCGTCAACATCGAGCTGTCGATCAGCGACCAGCCACCGGAAATGCTCGGGGAATATTTCGACCTGGCCATCCGCAAGGGCCGCCTGGAGGACTCATCCCTGATCGCCCGGCGCATCTGCGACATCAAGCGCGTCGTCTGCGCTGCGCCTGCCTACCTGGCGCAGCACGGCGCGCCCGGCAAGCCCGAAGAGCTGCTCCAGCACAACTGCCTGTGGATCACCCGCATGCCCATCCTGCGGCGCTGGCCGTTTGCGCTGGGCAGGGAGGTACAAACCATCAGCGTCAATGGCAATGTGGCCGCCAACAACGCCGACACCGTCCTGCAACTGGCGCTGGCCGGCATCGGCATCGCCCGCCTGACCGACGTGACGGTCAGCGAAGCGCTGCGCGACGGCAGCCTGGTACCCATCCTGACCGATTACCAGCAGGTCGAATCGATACCGCTCTACGCCATCTACCCAGGCGGCCGGCACGTCGCCTCCAAGGTGCGCGTCATGGTGGACTTCCTGATCGAGGAATTCGGCCACGCGCCCTGGCGTCTGCCCGCCGATACGCCGACCTGAAGCTGGCCGCGCACTACCTACCAAAATATAGGGTCTTAAATCCGGCCCTCTGCCACGGCGTGGCAGGCGACGTGAACCTGGCCGATCGCCTGCAGCGCCGGCCGTTCGTTGCGGCAACGCTCGTCGGCATGCGGACAGCGCGGATTGAAGGCGCAGCCGGGCGGCGGATTCAATGGATTGGGCACTTCGCCCTGTACCGGGGTGCGGGCACGCCCCGTGTCATGCATCTTGGGAATCGCGTCGAGCAGCATGCGCGTGTAGGGGTGGCGCGGGCTGTCGAACAGCGTATGCTTGTCGGCCAGCTCTACCAGGCGGCCGAGATACATCACGCCCACCTGGTCGCTCACATGCCGCACTACCGCCAGGTTGTGGCTGATGAAGAGGTAAGTCAGGCCGAGTTCGCGCTGCAACGACTTCATGATGTTGAGCACCTGGGCCTGCACGCTGACATCCAGCGCGGAGGTAGGCTCGTCGCACACCAAGAATTCGGGCTGCGTCGCAAGGGCGCGCGCGATGGAGATGCGCTGGCGCTGCCCGCCGGAGAATTGATGCGGATATTTGGTGCGGTCCTGGGCCGCCAGTCCGACCGAATGCAGCAGGCCTTCCACACGCGCGCGCACTGCGGCATCCTCGCTCAGGATGCCGTGTTCGCGCAGCGGCTCGGCAATGATGTCCTCCACGCGCCAGCGTGAATTGAGGCTGGCATAGGGGTCCTGAAAGATCATCTGGATGCGGCGACGCAGCTTGAGTTCGTCGCGCGACTTGTAGGTCGCGTAGGCATCCTGGCCGTCGAA
The DNA here is from genome assembly GCA_964471725.1 of uncultured Methyloversatilis sp. Taxonomy (GTDB): domain Bacteria; phylum Pseudomonadota; class Gammaproteobacteria; order Burkholderiales; family Rhodocyclaceae; genus Sulfuricystis. The sequence goes on from CAYYHO010000008.1 coordinate 7,915, forward strand.
GCGGAACTCGCCGCGGGTCGGCTGGTAAAGCCCCACCAGCAGGCGCGCCACCGTGCTCTTGCCGCAGCCTGATTCCCCGACCAGGGCCAGCGTCTTGCCGCGCTCGATAGCGAAGGTGACGCCATCCACCGCGTGCAGCAACTGGCGGGGCTTGCGTTCGATGACCCGGTTGAGCCAGGGCGGCGAGACATCGAAGGTCATGGCCAGGTCTTTGGCCTGCACCAGCGCCTTGCTCATGCTGCACCTCCGCGCCCGGTCGGCGCATCCGGCGCATGCAGCCAGCAGGCGGCCTGCGTGGTGCCGGCAGACAACAGGTCCGGACGTTCGCGGTGGCAGCGCTCGAACACCTGTGTGCAGCGCGGATTGAACGCACAACCGGCGGGGATGGCATTCAGGCGCGGCATGGCGCCGTCGATCTGGTGCAGTTCGTCGAGCTGCTGCGTCATGTCGGGAATGCAGGCCATCAGGCCCTTGGTATAAGGGTGCGCGGGGTGGTTGATGATCTCGTGCACCGGGCCGACCTCGGCAATCCTGCCGGCATACATGACGGCCACCCGGTCGCAGGTTTCGGCGATCACGCCCATGTCATGCGTGATGAGCATCACCGCAGCGCCGTGCTCCTTGCACACCCTTTTCAGCAGAGTGATGATCTGGGCCTGGATCGACACATCGAGCGCCGTAGTCGGCTCGTCCGCGACGATCAGCTGCGGCTCCGCCGCCAGGGCCAGGGCGATCACCACGCGCTGGCGCATGCCGCCGGAAAATTGATGCGGATAATGGTCGATGCGCTGCTCGGCCGCCGGGATGCCGGTGTCCTTGAGCAGCCGGATCGCCCGCTGGCGCGCTTCCGCTTCGCTTACCGGCAGATGCGTGGTGATGGTTTCCACCAGCATGCGGCCAATCGAGTACAGCGGGTTCAGGGAGGTCAGCGGGTCCTGGAAGATGGCGCCAATCTTGCGGCCGCGAATCTTGCGCATCTGCTCGTAGGGCAGGTTGTCGATGCGCTGGCCTTCGAGCATGATCTGGCCCGCCGCCACATGGCCGGGGGCCTCCAGCAAGCCGATGATGGCCGCGCCGGTGAGCGATTTGCCGGCGCCCGATTCGCCCACCACGCCAAGGACTTCGCCCGGCGCGATTGCGAGGGAAACATCGTCGAGCGCGCGCAGCGTGCCGTGCCGGTGCGGGAACTCGACAACCAGGTTTTTGACTTGCAGCAAACTCATGATGGCATCTAGTCTTGATTGGCGTGCGCGTGTGGCTCAGCGCAAACGGGGATTGAGCGCGTCGCGCAACCAGTCGCCCAACAGGTTCACCGACAGGGCGATCAGCACCAGCATCAAGCCCGGGAAGATCGTGATCCACCACTCCCCGGAGAACAGGTAGTCGTTGCCGATGCGGATCAGGGTGCCGAGCGAGGGCGAAGTGGGCGGCGCGCCAACGCCGAGGAACGACAGCGTGGCTTCGGTGATGATGGCGGTGGCCACCTGGATGGTCGCCAGCACCAGCACCGGCCCCAGCACGTTGGGCAATACATGGCGGCGCATGATGCGCAGGCTGGAAACGCCGGTGACCCGGGCCGCCTGCACGTATTCCTTGTTGCGCTCGACCAGGGTGGAGCCGCGCACCGTGCGGGCATACTGCACCCAGCCGGTCAGCGAGATCGACAGGATCAGCACGCCGAAGGCAAGCGTTTCGTGCGCATCCGGGAACAGCGCGCGGCCGACGCCGGCGATCAGCAGGGCAACCAGGATGGCCGGAAACGACAGCATGACGTCGCACACCCGCATCAGGAAGCCATCCACCCAGCCGCCGAGGAAACCGGCCATCAGGCCGAGGGTGACGCCGACGATGACGGACAGCACCACCGAGGCGAGGCCGATGGCCAGCGATATGCGGGCGCCATACATGAGCGCTGAAAGGATGTCCCGTCCCTGGTTGTCGGTGCCAAGCAGGAAGGATGCCGAACCCTCGGGATACCATGCCGGCGGCAGGCGGGCATTGGCGAGTTCGAGGGTGGCGAGGTCGAAGGGGTTATGGGGGGCAACCCAGGGGGCGAACAGGGCGCAGAACACGCACACGGCGGCAATCAGCGCAGCCATGATCGCCGTGGGGGAGGAGCGGAAGCTGTAACCGACGTCGGTGTCGAACCAGCGTTGCAAGGCGGCGATCATGTTCAATGTCCGGCAGAGCCATCGACGCGCAGGCGCGGATCGACAACGAAGTAGAGCAGATCGACGATCAGGTTGATGACGACGAAGATCAGGGCGATCAGGCACAGATAGGCGGCCATGACCGGGATGTCGGCGAAGGTGACGGCCTGGATGAACAGCAGGCCCATGCCCGGCCACTGAAACACGGTCTCGGTGATGATCGCGAAGGCGATCAGGCCGCCCAGCTGCAGCCCGGTGATGGTCATCACCGGCACCAGGGTGTTCTTCAGGGCATGGCCGAAATGGACGGCGCGGTCGGTGAGGCCGCGCGCGCGCGCGAACTTGATGTAATCGGAGCGCAGCACCTCGAGCATCTCGGCCCGCACCAGCCGCATGATCAGCGTCAGCTGGAAAATGGCCAGCGTCACCGCCGGCAAGGTGATGTGGTGCCAGCCCTTCGCGCTCAGCAGGCCGGTGGTCCAGCCGCCCAGATGGGTGATCTCGCCACGCCCGAAGCTGGGGAACCAGCCGAGGATCACCGCGAATACCAGGATCAACAGGATGCCGATCAGGAAGGTGGGCAGCGACACGCCGAGCAGCGAGAAGGTCATGAACACCTGGCTGAGGAAACTGCCGCGCTTGAGGGCGGCATACACGCCCATCGGGATGCCGATCACCAGGGCAATCAGGGCGGCCACCAGGGCCAGCTCCAGCGTGGCCGGGAAACGCTCGGCAATCAGGGTGGATACCTTGACGCCCTGGCGCAGGCTCAAGCCGAATTCGCCATGCAGCGCGTTGATCAGGAAATGCCAGAACTGCACGAAAAAGGGCTGGTCCAGACCGAGTTCGGCCTGCAGTTCGCGGATCTGCTCCGGGGTGGCGTCCTGGCCCAGCAAGTAGGAAACCGGATCGCCGACGTACTGGAACAGCAGAAAAGCGATCAGGGCGACCGACACCATGACCACCAGCGCCTGCAGCAGGCGTCGAATAATGAAGGAAAGCATGCTTGTGTGGTGTTGCATGCCTGCCGGCTGCTGTGCTGCAGCCGGCAGGAGCGGCTAGGTTACTTGACCTTGATCAGGCGCCAGTCCAAACGGTTGTCGGCACGATGCACGACATCGACCGATTTTTTCATGGCCCAGGGGATTACCTGGTTGTGCAGCGGAATATAGGCAACATCCTCGTTCGAGAGCGCCAGGGCCTTGGTCAGCAGATCGGTGCGCAGTTTCACGTCGCTCTCCTTCTTGGTGCGCTCCACCAGGGCATCCATCTGCGGGTTGCTGTAGCGGCCGACGTTGTAGTTGCCGTCGCCGCCCGCGCCGACCGAGCGCGTCAGGGACTGCAGGCTGTAGAGGGCATCGAAGGTGGGCACTCCCCAGCCCAGCATGTAGATGCTGGCTTCGTAGCGCTGGATCATCGGGAAGTAGGTGGCGAGCGGCAGAGTGCGCAGCTTGGCCTTCACGCCGATCTTCGCCCACATCGCCGTGACGGCCTGGCAGATCTGCTCGTCATTGATGTAGCGATTGTTCGGGCAGGCGAAATCAACTTCGAAGCCGTCCTTGTAGCCGGCATCGGCCAAAAGCTTGCGGGAAGCCACCAGGTCGAACGGATAGCGTTTGTGCACCGCCTCCGTCCAGCCGTTGACCTGCGGCGCGACCAGGGCGCCCGTCGGCTGGCCCAGCCCGCGCAGGGTGACGCGGGTGATGGTGTCGATGTCGATCGCCTGGTAGAGGGCCTTGCGTACCCGCTGGTCCTTGAGGGGGTTCTTGCCCTTGACGTTGCTGCCGACCAGTTCGTCGCGGAACTGGTCCATGCCGAAGAAGATGGTGCGGTTTTCGACACCGTCGATCGCCTTCAGATCGGGGTTGGCGCGCACCCGATCGAGATCCTGCGGGCTGGGATCGAGCACGAAATCGACCTCGCCGGAGAGCAGCGCCGCCATGCGGGTGGCCACCGCCTTGATCGGGGTGTAGATGACCTCGGTGACATTGCCGTCCTTCTTGCCCCACCAGTTGGGGTTGCTGGTCAGCACCATCTTCTGGTCGGGTTGCCAGGACTTCAGCACGAAGGGGCCGGTGCCGTTGGCATTGCGGTGGGCGAAGTTCTCTTCCTTGGTCTTGATGTCCATCGGCTCGAGGGAGTTGTTCTTCTCGGCCCAGGCCTTGTTCATGATGCGCAATTCGGTCAGCTGGTTGAGCAGCACCGGATTGGCGTCCTTGGTGAAGATGTCGATGGTATTGGCATCCACCTTGACGACACGGTCCATCCCCTGCGTGAACACGGCATAGTTGGAGGTCTTGCTCATGGCGCGCTGGATCGAGTACACCGCATCGTCGGCCGTGAAGGGCGCGCCGTCGTGGAACTTGACGCCGGTGCGCAGATTGAGGCGCAGCTGGGTCGGCGTCAGTTGCTTCCAGGCGGTGGCCAGCACGGGCTCGACCTTGAAGGTCTTGCTGTTGTAATACACCAGCGATTCGTAAACGGAAGCGTGGACGCCATTGCCGAGCGCGTTGTTCTGGGCATGGATGTCCCAGGTCGGGATATCACTGGCGCTACTCCATTTGAAGGTCTTGGCGGATACGCTTCCGGCGGCCACCAGTGCCGCACACAACACAGCGACATGCAGTTTCATGGTCACTACTCCCCGTGCAATAAAGATATGGCATGGCGCCCGACCTACCGGCGCCCGCCCGCTTGGCTACAGACATCGCCCTGCAAACGGCAAACCCGGGGGCGCTTCAACCCCGTCCAGCCGCAACGCGGCGCGATTCTATACGAATGTTTCAAAATAGCACAGGCTATTGATCCAGCAGTGATGCAACAGTCCTCGCTAATTAACTAAAGTACGATTGTCGGTTATTCAGTCTGCCTGCCGGCAATGGGTTTCGCGCACGAAGGGCACCATCAGCAGAGCGATCACCACGGCGGCGAACATCAGGCCGAAGCTGGTTTGCCAGGTTGCCGCATCGTAGAGCCGGCCACCCCCGGCCAATGCGCCACCCCAGCCACGGTCGAGCATCCAGCCGACCGCCGGCTGCAGCAGCATGCCGCCCATCAGCGGGCCCATGTTCACCACGCCGGAGGCCGTGCCCATGAGGCGCATGGGCAGCGATTCCTTGGCCCAGGCAAAACCGATGATGATGTTCCCCGAAGCGAAACCGGTAATCACCAGCAGCAGCACCGTTAGCCACAGGGGCGGCGCCAGGAAGATCACGCCCGCCCAGCCGGCCGTGGCAACGATGCCACTGGCGAGATACAGCGGCTTGCGGCGCCCGCTGCGCTGCGACCAGCTGCCGAGCAACGGCCCGCCGAGCGCCCAGGCCACCAGCAGCATCGAGGTCACGGCCGCCGCCGATTTGGGGTCGAGCCCATGCACCTGGCGCAGCCAGGGCACACCCCAGAGGCCGCCGAAGGCAAGGATCGCCCCGCTGAACCCGACCGGCATCAGCATCAGCAGCCAGATATTGCGATAGGACAAGACCTGGAACAGTCCGGCGAGGATGGGCGGATGCCCATGCGACCGGCCGCCGCCATGATGGTGGCTGGCGTAGCCCCGCTCGGTCGGATCGTCGCGCATGAACAGCCAGATGGCGATGCACAGCAGAGTCGCAAAAACCCCGGCGCCGCCCATCACCATGCGCCAGCCGAAGCTCTCCACCAGCATGCGCAGGGGCACTCCGGCCATGACGCCGCCCACCACGCCCATGAACAGTGCCATGCCGGAAGCGAGGGCATACTTCTGCGGCGGAAACCAGTGGTTGGCAAGTTTCAGGGTGGATACGAAGGCCACTGCCACCGAAGCCCCGACCAGCAGGCGGCCGAAGCCGGCCCAGCCCAGATCGGGGGCAAAAGCAAACAACAGGCTGCCCAATGCCGCCACTCCGGCGCCCGCCGTCAGCACGCGCCGCGGCCCCCAGCGATCCGCCATCACCCCGGTGGGAATCTGCATCAACACATAGGCGTAGAAATAGAAGGCGGACAGGTTGCCGAGCGCCGCGCCGCCGATGGCGAAGTCGGCCATCAGGACATCGGTCATCACCGCCGGGGCAACGCGCTGGTAAAAGGCGAACAGGTAGAACAGTGCGCCCAGTCCCCAGATCATCCAGGCCAGTTGCAGGGGAGGATGGCGCGGGTGATCCCCATGCATCCCGTGCACCCCGTCTCCCGTCGTCCCGGTCATTACGGGAAGGTCTCCACCCACCAGAGGCGGGCCCGCAGGCCGAGTTCGCTCGTATAACCGATGAAGCGGAAGCGAATGTTGCCGGCACTGTCCACAATGAAGTGGGCCGGCACGGTCCTGACCCGCCAGAGGTCGGCAATGTCGCTATCGTCGTCGATCACGGCCGGCAGGGAGACCCGCCGTGCCAGCAGGTACTCCCGCACATCCTCGGCCGTGCCGGACTGCAGCGCCACGGAAACGACCGGCCAGTCCTTGGCGACCGCGTCGACATTGTCTTCCTCGGAGCGGCAAACCGGGCACCAGGTGCCCCAGAACACCACCAGCGTCGGGCGACCGCTTTTATCCGCCTGGATCTTTTCGGCGAGGTTGACGCTCACGCCGTCGCTGCGCACGCCGACCAGTGGCGGGGCGGGGCCCTCCGCCAGACCACGGTTCTGCCAGAGCATGATGGCGATCACAACGAGGGCGAGAACGAAAGCTTCCAGCGCCCAGCGCTTCCAGCGCTTGGGATCGCGCAAGGCCGCGCGCAGGGCGGCAAATCGGGGTTGGCTCATGGTTCCATGTCGATAACGTCGGTGGTTCAATTATAAAGACGTGCAATCGCCCTGTTATGATTTCAAGCCGGTCCGATCGGACCCTTGCTCTCGCTGCTGGGATTGCGGGAACACGCATTGAAGGATGGCGCCATGTCACGAACATTATTGTCTGTATTCTGGAAAAACCCCCGCTGGCAGCTTGCCGCCATCGGACTTGTTGGCTGCGCCCTGGTGGCGGGCGGCTTGGCGCTGGCGCAAACCCTCAACCTGGCCGCCTGCCCCTTGTGCATCCTGCAGCGCATGCTCTACCTGCTGCTGGCTTGCGAAGCACTCCTGCTGCTGCCCCTCAACCGGGGTCACCGCCTGCCGGCCCTGCTCATGGCCTGCACGGCGGCCACTGGCGCCGGCATTGCCGCGTACCAGACCTGGTTGCAGCGCTTTGCCGGGGGCATCAGTTGCGGTGGCAGCTACCCCTGGTGGGAGCAATTCGTCGATTGGGCCGGCCGGCAGTCGCCCCTGCTGTTCCAGGCCAGCGGTCTGTGCAACGAGGCCGGTTGGGTGTTTCTCGGCCTTTCGATTGCCGAATGGTCGCTGCTGTTCTTCAGCGCCATGACCCTGTTGGCGCTGCGGGCCCTGTTCCTGCCCTCCATCAAGCGAGCCTGAGCTTTCAGCACTGCTCCCAGGGCAGTCCCTCGAAGCGCCAGCCGTTCAGCCGGCCGCGATGATGATCGTCGTCCAGATCCCCCTCGAAACCGTGCAGCACGTTATAGACGCGCATGAAGCCGGCCGCCTCGAGCGCGTTGCCGGCATCGACCGAACGGTAACCGGAACGGCAGATCAGCACCACCGGACGGTCATGGGCATGCCCGGCAAGCTTCTTGACTTCACCGCAGAAATGGGGATTGACCTCCCAGTCCGGGCCGTCGTTCCAGGCGACATGCAGGGCGCCGACCGGATGGCCGACGAAGAGAAATTCCATTTCGCTGCAGCAGTCGACGAACAGGGCTTTGGGGTTGTTGTGGAGAAACTGCACAGCTTCTTTGGGCGTCAGATGTTCCATGGGGATAGGCTCCGTGTTGGTTCCTGTCGAGACGAAACAGTATTACTAATTTGGCCATAAAGCAAGCATATAGTACCTGCATGATAGAATCTTCATTGATTTCAAACATTTCCACCTCATTCAGCCCCTCATTCAGCCCATGTCCGCCGACCGCTCCGCCGAGCTGCGTACCCTGCTCGCGCAACGTATCCTCATTCTCGATGGCGCCCTGGGCACCATGGTCCAGCAGCACCGGTTGGCCGAATCGGACTATCGCGGCACGCGCTTCGCCGGGCACGACAAGGATCTCCGCGGCAACAACGACCTGCTGAACCTGACGCGCCCGGACGTGATCAGCGGCATCCACGCCGCCTATCTGGAAGCTGGCGCCGACATACTCGAAACCAACACCTTCAATGCCACGCGCGGCTCGCAGGCCGAGTACGGACTGGGCGATCTGGCCCACGAGCTGAATGTCGCCGGCACCCGACTGGCACGCAGCATTGCCGACCGGTATTCGACGCCCGAGAAACCCCGTTTCGTCGCCGGCGTGCTCGGGCCCACTTCGCGCACCTGCTCCCTGTCGCCGGACGTGAATGACCCGGGCTTTCGCAACATCGGCTTCGATGCGCTGGTGGCCGATTACCGTGAAGCGGTGCGCGGCCTGATCGAGGGGGGCGCGGACCTGCTGCTGGTCGAGACCATCTTCGACACCCTCAACGCCAAGGCGGCATTGTTCGCCATCGAAAGCTTTTTCGATCAGGCCGGGCGCCGCTGGCCGATCATGATCTCCGGCACCATCACCGACGCCTCCGGCCGCACGCTCTCCGGCCAGACGGCGGAAGCGTTCTGGAACTCGCTGCGCCATGCCAAGCCACTTTCCTTCGGCCTCAACTGCGCGCTGGGCGCGCAGGAATTGCGCCCCCACGTCGAGGAGATCGCCCGGCTCGCCGACTGCTGCGTCTCGGCCCACCCGAACGCCGGCCTGCCCAACGCCTTCGGCGGCTACGACGAGACGCCT
>CAYYHO010000009.1:0-14984 GCA_964471725.1 uncultured Methyloversatilis sp.
CGCCAATGATAGTGGGCCCCCGCCCGCGAAAGTAGGTCAGCACCAGACTACCCCACCAAAAACGCCCCGCAGAACCCCTGCGGGGCGTTTTTACTTCCAGGGAAGGATTGTTCCGGGTCATTCCGGTAAAATCGCCTCCCATGAAAACTTCATTCCTCGATTTCGAACAATCGGTCGCTGATCTGGAAGCGAAAATCGACCAGCTGCGCTTTGTCCAAGATGATTCCGCCGTGGATATTTCCGGCGAGATCGCGCGTCTGGAGGCGAAGAGCGCAGGCCTGGTGAAGGATATCTACGCCAAACTGACGCCCTGGCAGATTGCCCAGGTGGCACGCCATCCGCAGCGGCCCTATACCCTCGACTATCTTGATCTGATCTTCACCGATTTCGTCGAATTGCATGGTGATCGCGCTTTTGCCGATGACCAGGCGATCATCGGCGGCCTGGCGCGCTTCAATGGTCAGTCGTGCGTCGTGATCGGTCATCAGAAGGGTCGCGATACCAAGGAAAAAATTCAACGTAATTTCGGTATGCCGCGTCCGGAGGGCTATCGCAAGGCCCTGCGGCTCATGAAGCTGGCCGAAAAATTCGCCATGCCGGTCTTCACTTTCATCGATACTCCGGGCGCTTATCCCGGTATCGGCGCCGAGGAGCGCGGTCAATCAGAAGCGATCGGCCGCAATTTGTTCGAAATGGCCAATTTGGAAGTGCCGCTGATCTGCACGGTGATCGGCGAAGGTGGCTCGGGAGGCGCCCTGGCCATTGCCGCAGGCGATGTCCTGTTGATGATGCAGTATTCGACCTATTCGGTCATTTCTCCGGAGGGCTGCGCCTCGATTCTCTGGAAAAGCGCCGAGCGGGCTGCCGATGCCGCTGAAACCCTGGGTATTACAGCCACGCGCCTGAAAACCCTCGGTCTGGTGGACAAGGTCATCAACGAACCGCTCGGCGGCGCCCACCGCGATCCGCGCGTTGCGGCACAATCATTGAAAAAAGGTCTTCAGGATGCCTTGCGCCAGTTGCAGGGTTTGTCCGCTGCCGATCTGATCGAGCGTCGCAATACGCGCTTGATGAGTCATGGCAAATTCAAGGAAGTTACCCAGCATTGATACGACTGCCGCAGCCCTGCCGGATGCAGTAGCCGCCTGTCTCGATCGTCGTCTTGTCGCGGGAGACCGGATGGTGGCCGCCCTGTCGGGCGGCATCGACTCGGTTGCCCTGCTGCATGCTCTGGTGCGCCGCCAGACTGCCGCCCCGCATGACAGCGAACTCTCTGCCTTGCATGTGCATCACGGCATCAGTGCGCAGGCCGATCGCTGGGAAGGCTTTTGCAGTGAGTATTGCCGCAAGCTGAAGGTTCCCTTCGCCTGCGTGCGTGTCGCTGTCGAGCGCGCTGCGCCGGATGGACTTGAAGCAGCGGCAAGGCGCGCCCGTCACGCGGCGTTCGCCGCTGTAGATGCCGAATGGATACTGTTGGCGCATCACCGGGACGATCAGGCGGAAACGCTGCTGTTCAACCTGTTGCGCGGGGCCGGAGTGGCCGGCGCAGCGGCGATGCGGGAACGCAATGGACGGTTGTTGCGTCCCTTGTTGACCGTTGGCAGGGGCGCTATCGAAAACTATGCGCAGTGCCACCAGTTGAGCTGGTGTGAAGACGAGAGCAATGCAGATTCACGCCATTCCAGGAATTTTCTGCGCAACGAAATCTTGCCGGCCCTGACCCGCCGGTTCCCGGCAGCCCGCAAGAATCTCGCCGCTGCTGCCGCACGCTTCGGCGAAGCCCAGGATTTACTGAACGATTTGGCACGCAACGATCTTGGCGCAGTGGCCGCCGGCTTTCCGTTGAACCTCGAGCAACTGCGCACCATGGAAGAGGCGCGTGCCCGCAACATGCTGCGCTACCTGCTGAACCAATCCGGCGTGCAGATCCCGAGCGAGATGCGCTTGCGCGAAACGCTGCGGCAAATGCTCGATGCGGCCCCGGACCGGCATCCGGCGGTGGTATTCGGCCGCCACCGGCTGCTGCGCCGGCGCGGCTGGCTTCATCTCGAAGCGTTGGCGTGAGCCGACAGGCGCTGTGCCAGTTCAACGGCCGAGCGCACCCCGACTTTTTCGAAGATGCGCGCGCGGTGGACTTCGACGGTGCGCATGGCGATCTGCAACTCGTCGGCGATCACCTTGTTGAGCTTGCCGGCCAGGATCCCGGTCATCACCTCGCGCTCGCGCTCCGTCAGGTTGGCCAGCCGCTCGGCGAGCTCGGCCCGATCGGCGTCCCGCCAGCGCCGATTTTCATCGACCTGGAGTGCTTCAATGACGCGATCGACGAGTTCGTTGTCGTTCAGCGGCTTCTCGATGAAATCGAACGCGCCGCGTTTAAGGGCTTTTACGGCCAGTGGCACGTCGCCGTGCCCGGTCAGAAAGATGACCGGCATGACACAGCCTAGCGCCAGCAGTTGGTCGTAGAGTTCGATGCCGGTCATGCCGGTCATGCGGATGTCGAGAATCAGGCAGCCCTCCATATCCGGCCGGTAATCGGCGAGGAAAGCTTCAGCCGAACTCCAGGCACCGGACTCGATGCCGCGGGAACGCAACAGCCAGGCGAGGGCGTCGCGGATGGCGGCATCGTCGTCCACCAGATGGACCAATCCACTGTTCATGATGTACTTACCGGCAGGGAAATGTGAAAGATGCTGCCGCCCGCCGGATTGGCTTCGCACCAGAGCCTTCCGTTATGGGCTTCGACCACCGAGCGGCAGATATTGAGGCCGACCCCCAGACCCTCGTGCTTGGTCGTGTAAAAGGGTTCGAACATGCGCGCCAAATCTTCGGCAGAAATGCCGCTGCCGCGATCGGCAACCGAGATGAATACCTGCTGCTCGGCAGTGTGCGCGCCGACGGTGAGAACGCGCTCGGCTTCGGCTGTCTGGCGCATCGACTCGATACCGTTGCGCATCAGGTTCAACAGGGCCTGGCCCAGAAGAATTCGGTCCGCCTGGATGATCGGCAAGTCCGGGGCAATGTTGCGCACCACGCGCGTATGGTGGCGACGGGTGTCGACTTCGATCAGCACGATGAGATCGGCAAGCAGTATTTCCAGTTCGCAGGCCTCGGAGCGCGGCTCTTGGCGGCGCACGAAATCGTAGATGCGCCGGATGATGCGGCCGGCGCGTTTGGCCTGTTCCTGGCACTTGGCGAGCGCGCCGTCGATTTCGCTGCTGGCTCCGCCCGCTGCGATAAGGTTGCGGCAGCCGGCGGCATAACTGGAAATGGCAGAAAGCGGCTGGTTGAGCTCATGGGCAAGGCTGGAAGCCATTTCACCCATGGTGATGAGGCGCGCGCTGGCCTGCAGGCGTTCTTCCTGCTGGCGCGCCAACTCAGCCGCACGGACGCGTTCGGTGATGTCGACGACCGAGCCCATCCAACCCTTATGCTGACCATTGCTGTCGATGAGCGGGGCTTCATGGATCAGCGCATCGAAGATCTCGCCATTGCGGCGCTTCAGCTTGATCTCGAAGCCTGCACTGGGCGCCTGCCCGGCCAGCACCATCGCATGCATGTTGCGGGTTTCGTCGATGTATTCCTCGGCCCAGTAGGGCATGGGCGGCATGCGGCCGATCAGTTCCTCGGCCGTCCATCCCACCATGCGGCAAAAGGCCGGGTTGATATAAGTAATCATGCCTTCCAGGTTGCGGGCGCGCAGCCCGGTCTGCACCGAGTCTTCCATGGCCTTGCGGAAGGCGACTTCGGTGTGCAGGGCCGATTCCGCGGCCAGTCGCGATTGCACGTGACGCCGCAGCATCCAGAGGCTGAACAGGATGAGCATTGCCAGCAAGGCCAGCGTTGCCGATATCAACCTGCCGGCCAGGGGGGTGGGCGATTCATAGGGCGTGGCACGCAAGATCAGCCCATGTCCGGGCGGGTCCAGGGGAATTTGATAGCCGCTGCCCGGCGCGTCGGCGCCGACCTTGGTGCGCGAACCGATCGGGTTGCTCTGTTCATCGATGATGTCTACGCGGTAACGCTCGGCCAGCCACCAGGGCGCGGCACTTTCCAGCAGGCGCCGGATCGAGTAGAAGGCAAGGGCTGTTCCGGCATGCCTGCCTTCGGTAAACACAGGGACATAGACAGCGAATTGCCAGTCGCCTGGCTGAAGCTGGTAGGGCGGGCCATACACTGCGTGGCCGAGCGAACGGGCCATGTGGCTGATCTCGGGCGCGGGCCGCGCTCCCTGGCCGTTCAGCGCCTTGCCGGAGGGTATCGGCAGCAGGGAGTGGCGGGGCCGGTCATCCTGATCGAGCCAGATGACCTGATGGATGCTGGTATCGCCGCTGACCAGGTTACGGGCATGGGCGTCGAACACTCCGGGCTGGTCGATGCGCCTGGAGTCCAGACGACCAAGAATCTCTTCGTTATGGGTCAGGTGGAAACGCAGGCTTTGCTCCAGCCAGAGCATGTCGCTGATCAGCGTGGCGTGGCGTTCCTCGCGCTCGTTCTTGTCCGAGAACCACAGCAGCGCGATCATTGCCGCAACGAAGAGGATGAACGAGAGCCTCGGCAGCCACCACAGTATTCCGGAGTGCGGCGCCCCGGCGAACCTGGGCATCTCGGGCGACAAAATGATTTGGGGATTTTCCTGGCTGCCCATGGTTACGGTAGCGCGGCAATGCTGAAAAGTCGGCGCTCGCGGGACGGCGCCAGCCGGATCGGTGTCCGCAAACGGAAGATTTCCATCATTCAGATGCCCAGGTAGCGATGCCAGATGCGGTGGTCGGCGTCCAGCATAGCCGAACTGCCCTGCCAGACGACGCGGCCCTTTTCAATGATGGTGTGATGGTCGGCCAGGGCGATCAAACGCTCGACATACTTGTCGATCACCAGGATGGTTTGTCCGGCCTTGCGCAGGGCGGCAAGGCAACGCCAGATTTCTTCGCGGATCAGCGGCGCCAGCCCTTCGGTGGCCTCGTCGAGGATCAGCAGGCGCGGATTGGTGGTGAGGGCGCGGCCGATCGCCAGCATCTGTTGTTCGCCACCCGACAGCTGGTTGCCCAGGTGGTGCTGCCGCTCGAGCAGTTGCGGAAAGAAGTCGAAGACCTTGGCGCTGGTCCAGGGGTCCGCAGCGGCGAAGCGGTTGGCGGCAAAGGCGATGAGGTGCTCGCGCACGGTCAGGTTGGCGAAGATCTGGCGCCCTTCGGGCACGAGTGCGATGCCTTGCCGCGCGATACGATCGGGGCGCACGGCGGCAATCGGTTTGCCCGCCAGCAGGATCGTGCCGTTGCGCACAGGCAGCAGCCCGCACAGGGCGCGCACGGTGGTGGTCTTGCCCATGCCGTTCCGGCCCAGCAGGGTGACGACCTCGCCCTCCCGGATGTTCAGGTCGATGTCGAACAGCACTTGGCTGGCGCCATAGGCGGCGGCGAGTCCCTGTACTTCAAGCAAGGGCGTCATGCGAGTTCGTCCCCAAGATAGGCGCGGCGCACTTCGGGATGGTTGCGCACGGCTTCGGGCGTGTCGCTGACGATGATCTGGCCGGCCACCAGCACCGAGATGCGATCGGCGAGGCGAAATACGATGTCCATGTCGTGCTCGACGAGCAGCACGGTTTGTTCGCCCCGCAAGGCGGTGATCAGTCGAGCCATCTGTTCGGACTCCTCGGGCCCCATGCCGGCCATCGGTTCGTCCAGCAGCAGCAGTTGCGGCCGGGTGGCAAGGGCCATCGCGAGTTCCAGTGCACGCCGTTCACCGTGGGATACGTCGCAGGCCAGCCGGTCCTGGCTGGCGGCAAGGCCGACGCGGGCTAGCCAGTCGCCGGCTTCGCCGATCATCGGTCGGTCGGCCCTGGCGGGACGCCAGAAACGCAGGCTGGAACCCCAGTCGCGCTGGCGCGCCTGGACCGCGAGCCGCACGTTTTCGAGCAGGGTCAGAAGCGGAAAGATTTGCGTGATCTGGTAGGAACGGGTGATGCCGAGCGCCACGCGGGCGTGCATGTTGCGGCGGGTGATATCGGTACCGGCGAAGCGCAGTGTTCCGGCATCCGGCAACAGGGCGCCGGAGATCAGGTGGATCAGGGTGGTCTTGCCGGCGCCGTTGGGGCCGATCAGCGCATGGATTTCGCCGCTTGCGATCCACAGGTCCACGCCATTCGCTGCCCACAGGCCGCCGAAATGGCGCTTCAGCTTGACGACTTCCAGCAAGGGGCTCATGGCCGACGTACCGCAAGCTGTTGCCAGAGGCCGGCCAGGCCGCGCGGCGCGAATAACACCACGACCAGCAGCGCGAGACCGACATAGAAATGGCTGTATTCGGTGACGCGCCCGAGCAGTTCTTCGAGTCCGAGCAGGGTGATGGCGCCCAGCAGGCCGCCAAAGCGCTGGCCGACACCGCCAACGATCACCATCACCAGCAGCATCCCCGATTGCGTCCAGTAAAGCTGGCCGGGGCTGGCCATGCCGTTCTGATTGGCGAGCAGCGCACCGGCGAGGCCGGCAATCGCCGAGCCGATGACGAAGCAGACCAGCTTGATCTTCCGCACCGGGTAGCCCAGGGCCTCCATGCGCGTCTCGTTCTGCCGCAATCCGGCGAGTGCGCTGCCGTAGCGCGAGGCGGCAAGGCGCCTGAGGGCAAGCAAACAGGCTGCCAGCAGCGCCAGGGTGACCCAATAGAGCGTGCTGTCGTTGCCCAGGTCGAGGGGGCTGAGGGTCGAGCGCTGCTCGAGGGGCAGGCCGTCGTCGCCGCCGGCCATGCGCAACGAAATGACCGAGTAATAGATCATCTGGGCGAAAGCCAGGGTGATCATGATGAAATAGACTCCCTGGGTGCGCAGCGAAACCGCACCGATCAGCAACGCTGCGAAGGCGGCGACAACGATCGCCACTGGCCAGGAAATCCACGCAGAAACAAGGCCGGCGTCCATCAGCAGGGCAACGGTATAGGCGCCGATGCCGAAGAATGCAGCGTGTCCGAACGCCACCATGCCGCCGTAGCCGACGATGAAGTTGAGTCCCGTCGCTGCCAGCGCAAAGATCAGCAGGCGGGTGGCGAAGCCGATGTAGTATTCCTCGCCGAATGCCTGCAGGATGAATGGCAATGCCGCAGCCAGGAGATACAGGCCGGCCTCGAAGGCGGTTGCGCGGCCAGCGGGGTTCATGCGCGCGCCGGGAAGAGGCCCTGCGGACGCCAGAACAGCATGCCCGCCATCAGCAGGTAGATCGTGATCGATGCCAGCGCCGGGCCGAGGTGGGCCGCCAGTTCGGGCGCAGCGGCGGTGCGGAGCAGGGTCGGCAGCAGCGCGCGGCCGAGGGTGTCGACAATGCCGACCAGCAAACTGCCCACCAGGGCGCCGCGTATCGAGCCGATGCCACCGATGACGATGACGACAAAGGCCAGGATCAGGATGTTCTCGCCCATGCCGACCTGTACCGCCAGCAGGGGCCCGAGCAGGACGCCCGCCGCCGCCGCCAGTGCCGCGCCCAGCGCGAAGAGGATGGTGAACAGGCTGCGCACATCCACGCCGAGCGTCTCGGCCATGGCGCGATTGGCTGCGCCGGCACGCACCCACATGCCGGCGCGCGTATGGCTGACCAGGAAATAGAGGAACACTGCCAGGGCCAGGCCGGCAGCGACGATCAGCAAACGATAGGCCGGATAAACGAAGCCGAACAGTTCGACCGGACCGGCCAGGGCTGCCGGCGGATTCAGCAGCAGCGGCTGCGGACCCCAGATCATGCGCACGAGATCGTTGGCGATCAGGATCAGCGCGAAAGTGGCCAGCACCTGGGTCAGGTGATCGCGCTGGTAGAGGCGGCGCAACAAGAAAACTTCCAGCACGATTCCGACTGCCGCCATGCCCAGCATGGCGGCGATCACCCCGACGAAAAACGAACCGGAAGCCTGCGCCGCGGCTGCGCCCAGGTAGGCGCCGCCCATGTAGAGCGAGCCATGCGAGAGGTTGACCATGTCCATGATGCCGAACACGAGCGTCAAGCCGGCTGCCAGCAAGAACAGCATGAGGCCGAACTGCAGGCCGTTGAGGATTTGTTCGAGGATTAGCTGCGTCATCGGCTGGCTTGCATTACCGGTCAGCCGGGAAAAGGCTCAGGCTGGGCGCGGCGGCTTGTTCGGATTGCCGGATTTCTGCTGCAGCGGGCGGCTGCCACCGCCAGCACCGCCGCCTTTATGCGGCCCCTTGCCTTTCGAGCGGTTCTTGGATTGAAATGCGGGCTTGCCGGAATAGGCGGCCGGCTGCTGGCCGCCGGCCCGATTGCCGGGGGCGGTCTGAATTTCCAGCTCGTTGAGCTCATCCCATTCGGCGTCGGTACGATCGCGGTCAGGTATGGCAAGGAGCTCACGTATCCTGCGCCGCGGATCGAACGCAACCGGGGCGGGAGCAGGAGAGGCGTTGCTTTCGTTCTCCAATGGATTCCCGTTCAATCAATCAATTTGAATAAGGGCAACCTATCCTCTGCAGCGGGCAAGTCACTCCAGAACCGTCAATCAATAACATCGGATGATCGAACCGAGCCCAGTGCCGTCGCGTCGCGTCGTAATGGTAGGTTGGTTGCGGGGGCAAGATTTGAACTTGCGACCTTCGGGTTATGAGCCCGACGAGCTGCCAGACTGCTCCACCCCGCGCCAAGCTGCGCATTATGCAACAGAATGCCCGGGAGCGTCAACGCACTCTTTGCAATTTTGCTCAATCATTCTGCGATGTGTCGGCGGCACCGCCGAACAGCATCGGCAGGTTGCGGCCGCCATGCAGCACACGCTCGATTCGCACCGTGCCATCAAGCACGCGGAAGAAAATCACAAAGCTGCCCAAGGCTGCCATCCGTAATTCCGGAGCCAAGTCCTCGCGGCTGACATAGCCCAGCGGGGCGCGGCCGATGCGTCGGCATTGTTCGATCAGCTTGCCAACAAAGCGCTGGGCATTGGCCCGGCTGTCCTGAGCGATGTAATCGCCGATGTCGAGCAGGTCTTGCCGAGACTTCGGCGAAAACATGACTGGCGCCATCAAGTCGAGCGCTTGCCGCGGGTCTTGGTGGCGGGCTTGCTGTTGGGTTCCGCGTAACGGGCGGTGAGTTCGGCGAACACGTCCTCGGCCACGATGGCCGGGCCGCTGTCGATGCCTTCCTGAATCGCCGCGCGCAAATCGGCGTTCAGGCGTTGCAGCATCGACTCATAGACTTCGGGCGACAGCAGGTAGGCCGCCGGCCGATTGTGGTTGAGCACGGCCACGGGTTCCGCGCCGGCCTGTTCGAGCACGGCCGACGGACTGCGTTTCAGTTCGGTGATGCTGACCGAGCGGGTGGCGAGAACCTGTTCCATGACGAGCCTCGATTCGATTTAAAAAAGCACTTTATTGTGGTCGAATCTTGGTGCGAAAACAAGCGCACTGCCGGTTATTTATGTCGGCGCGGACGTGTCCAGGCAAAGTTGCAGATCCGCTTCCCACGCATTCAATTGCAGCCCGAAGTCATTGCGCAGGCGCTCGCAGCACAGCCGCGAGTTGGCGGGGCGGCGGGCGGGAGTGGGAAAGTCGGCGCTGGTGATACGGCGGATGACAGGCGTCCTGTCGAGCAGGCCGAGGCGCTGGGCGGTCGCCATGATGGCGGCGGCGAAGCCATGCCATGTGGTTTCCCCGTTGGCCGTCAGGTGATAGAGGCCCTGCTGTCCGGTGTGCCGGGCCAGCGCCAGGGCCGTGGTTTCGGCGACCATGCGGCTCCAGGTCGGCGCGCCGACCTGGTCGGCAACCACGCTGAGTTCGTCGCGTTCGCGGGCGAGCCTGAGCATGGTGCGCAGGAAATTGTGGCCGCGCAGACCATAAATCCAGCTGGTGCGGAAGATCAGGTGGCGGCAGCCGCTGGCCTGGATCGCCTCTTCGCCGGCTTGTTTGCTGCGGCCGTAAGCGTTGATGGGGGCCGGTGGATCCGTTTCGCTGTAGGGCGCCGGCTTGCTGCCGTCGAAGACATAGTCGGTCGAGTAATGGACCAGCAGGGCGCCCAGTTGCCGGACTGTCTCGGCGAGGATGCCCGGTGCCTTGGCGTTGATGGCCATGGCGAGTCCGCTTTCGCTTTCCGCCTTGTCGACTGCGGTGTAGGCCGCCGGATTGACGACGATGTCCGGTTTTATCTCGGCCAGCACGGTGCGCATCCGGTCCGGGTCCGCCAGGTCGAAACGCGCGCGGTCAAGTGCCAGCACGCTGCCGAGTGGTTGCAGGCTGCGCTGCAATTCCCAGCCGAGCTGGCCGTTGATGCCGGTGAGGAGGATGCGGGTCACGGGTAAGTTTCGGCGGCCTGCAGCAGCGTGCCGGCGGCATCCTTGGTCGCCAGCAGCGGGGTGGTGCCGTTCAGGGGCCAATCGATGGCAAGCCCGGGGTCATTCCAGAGCAGGACCCGCTCGTGTTCCGGGGCGTAATAGTCGGTGGCCTTGTAGAGGAAATCGGCGCTTTCGGTCAGCGTCAGGAAGCCGTGCGCGCAGCCGGGCGGGATCCAGAGCATGCGCCGGTTTTCTGCCGACAGGAGCGCGCCAGTCCAGCGCCCGAAGCTGGGGGAGGAACGGCGCAGGTCGACAGCGACATCGAAAACCGCGCCGCTGACGACGCGCACCAGCTTGCCCTGCGGCTGCCTGATCTGGTAGTGCAGGCCGCGCAGCACGCCTTGTTGCGAGCGCGAATGGTTGTCCTGGACGAAGTCGACATCAAGGCCGAGGGCCGCGAACGTCTTGCGATTCCAGCTTTCCATGAAGAAGCCGCGCGTGTCGCCGAAGACCTTCGGCTCGACGATGAAGGCGTCCTGCAAGGCCGTCGTGGTGAGCTTCATCAGTAGACCCGGTCGCGCAGCAGGCCCTGCAGGTAGGCGCCGTAACCGCTCTTGGCAAGGGGGGCGGCGAGCGCGGCGAGCTGCGCGTCGTCGATCCAGCCCTGCCGCCAGGCGATTTCCTCCGGGCAGGCCACCTTGAGTCCCTGGCGTTTCTCCAGGGTGGCGATGAACTGGCCGGCCTCGAGCAGCGAGTCGTGCGTGCCGGTGTCGAGCCAGGCCATGCCGCGTCCCATGATTTCGACATCGAGTTGGCCGGCGGCGAGATAGTGCCGGTTGATGTCGGTGATTTCGAGTTCGCCGCGCGGCGAAGGTTTCAGCTGCGCGGCGATGCCGCACACTTGCGCATCATAGAAGTACAGGCCGGTGACGGCATAGCGCGATTGCGGCCGTGGCGGCTTTTCCTCGATGCTGATGGCGCGCCGCTGCGCATCGAAGGCGACGACGCCGTAGCGTTCCGGGTCGGTCACGGCATAGGCGAACACCGTGGCACCGGAATCGCAGTCGGCTGCCCGCTGCAGCTGCTCGGACAATTCGTGGCCGTAGAACAGGTTGTCGCCCAGCACCAGCGCTGAGGGTTGGCCGCCGATGAAGTCGCGGCCGATGATGAAGGCCTGGGCAAGGCCGTCCGGGGAGGGCTGCACGGCATAGTGCAGCTTGATCCCCCAGCCGGCGCCATCGCCCAGCAATTGCGTGAAGCGGGGCGTGTCCTGCGGTGTCGAGATCAGCAGGATGTCGCGGATGCCCGCCAGCATGAGCGTCGCCAGCGGGTAATAGATCATCGGCTTGTCATACACGGGGAGCAGCTGCTTGGAAATGGCCAGCGTGGCGGGATGCAGCCGGGTGCCGGAACCGCCGGCGAGGATGAGGCCCTTGCGGGCGTGGGATGTGGGCATGGTTCAGCGTCGTGCGTAATTGAGGTCGAGCCATTGGCGATATTCGCCGCTGCGCACCTGCTCGGTCCACAGGTGGTTGTCCAGATACCAGGCGACGGTCTTCTCGATGCCGCTCGCGAAGGTCTCGAGCGGTTGCCAGCCGAGTTCGCGTCCGATCTTGCCGGCATCGATGGCATAGCGCTGGTCATGGCCGGGGCGGTCGGCGACAAAAGTCTTCAACTCGATATAACGGTGACCTTCACCTCGCGGGCGCAATCGGTCTAGCAGACTGCACAGGGTGTCGACCACCTGCAGGTTGCTCAACTCGTTGCGTCCGCCGATGCAGTAGGTCTCGCCCGGCCGGCCCTGTTCGAACACCAGCTTGAGCGCCCGGGCATGGTCATCCACATACAGCCAGTCGCGCACATTGTCGCCCTTGCCGTAGATGGGCAGCGGCCGGCCGGCGAGCGCGTGGTCGATCATCAAGGGAATCAGCTTTTCCGGAAACTGGCAGGGGCCGTAGTTGTTGGAGCAGTTGGTGATGAGTGTCGGCAGGCCGTAGGTATGCTGCCAGGAACGCACCAGGTGGTCGGAAGCTGCCTTCGAGGCGGAATAGGGTGAGCGGGGATCGTAGGCGGTGGTTTCGTCGAACAAGCCGGTCGGACCGAGGCTGCCGAACACCTCGTCGGTCGAGACATGGTGGAAGCGGAAGGCACTGCGAGCCGGCTCCTCCAACGTGCCCCAGTAGGCGCGTGCCGCCTCCAGCAGGGTGTAGGTGCCGACGACATTGGTCTGGATGAAGTCCTGCGGGCCGCGGATGGAGCGATCGACGTGCGATTCGGCGGCCAGATGGATGATGCCGGCCGGCTGGAATTCGGCGAACAGCGCATCCATGGCGGCCCGGTCGCAGATGTCGTGACGGCGGAAGACATGGCGCGGGTCCTGCCCGGCGGCGAACAAGGACGCCAGGTTGCCCGCATAGGTGAGTTTGTCGATATTGACGATGCGCCAGTCGCTGGCATCGATCAGCAGGCGGATCAGCGCCGAGCCGATGAAGCCGGCGCCGCCCGTGACAAAAACGGTTTGCACAGTGTTTCCTAAGCTGCCAGCACGCGGTTCTTGCCCGCGCGCTTGGCCAGGTACATGGCGCCGTCGGCGCGCTCGACGGCCTCCGCCACCGGCTCTTCGGCGCCCAGTTCGGCCACGCCGCAACTGAAGGTGATCAGCACCTTTTCGTTGTTGTTCATGAAGAAGCGCCGCGTCAATTCACGTTGCACGCGCACCATTGCGCTCACCGCGCTTTCCAGCGCGGTGTTCGGCAGGATGACGAGAAATTCCTCGCCGCCATAACGCGCCAGGGTGTCTTCGGGACGGATGGTTTCCTGGACGACCCGCGCCAGATGCACGAGCGCCGCATCGCCGGCCGCGTGGCCGAGGCTGTCGTTGAGCTTCTTGAAATTGTCGATGTCGAGCAGCGCCAGGCAGAGTTTCCCCTTGTGGCGATGCATGCGCGACACCTCGGTGTCGAGCGCTTCGTCCATGCCCTTGCGGTTGAGCACTTCGGTCAGCGGGTCGAAGCGCACCAGCTGGCTGGTGCTGGCCAGTTCCTGCTGCAGGCGCTCGATTTCGCTCTCGGCGATGCTGACCTTGCTGCGCATCACGACCAGTTCGTCATGCGAGCGCTGGGCATTCAGCTGGATGACCCGGGTTTCGTGCATCACTTCTTGCAGCACTTCGGACAGGTCGGCGATGTCGTTGGCCCGGCTGACTCGCTCGGCATAGCGGCCGATCTTCTCGTGGTACTCGCCGGTGGATTCGGAGAGGTTGGCGAGCCGGTCGACAAAGGTCGCCAGCATCGACTTGATCTGATCCTTGGCATCGAGCAGGCTTTTCTTGAGGGCGCCCTGCTTGAAGATCACATCTTTCATGCGGCGCTCGACATCGTCGAGACGGCGCAGGTTGAGCGGCTGATTGACGAGTTCGAGGACGATGTCGACCTGGCCTTGCAGGTACTGGTCGTCCAGCACCAGTTCGTTGATGTTGTCGATCACCAGGTGCAGCAGGTGCAGCAGCGCCGACTTCAGTTCGACCTGGTCTTCTGCCGCGAAACTGAGCCGGTAGCTGAAGCGCTTCATGTTGGCGACGAACAGGGCCACGCCGTCGGCGCCCTCTGTCGTGCGTGCGGCGGCGGCCAGCCGGGCGGCCTCTTCCCGCAGTTCGGCGTTGTCGCCGAGCAGGCTGCCGATCGCGCCTTCGAGCAATTGCGCCAGCACGTCCAGCAGTTCGCCCACGACTCCCTTGGCCAGCTTCGCCGGCTGGCTTGCCGATTGTCCGCCCGCCGGGACAATCGTCGGCGCTGGCGGGACGGCGCCCGCGGGCACGGGTTCGCCGGCTGCGCCCGCGGCTGTGGCGTTTTCCAGCGTGGCGCTCTGCGACCAGTTCTTCAGCAATGCCTGCAGGCGGGCATGCAGCAGGTCGGGGCTCGCCGAGGAGGCCAGCACATGATCGAGCGCCTCCCGTTTGCGCGCCGGAGTGAGTTCGGCCTGGCGCGCTTCCAGCCGGGTCAGCAGCTCGCGAATCAAGGCCGACCAGTTCGCAGGTTCGGCACCGGCCTTGTTCAGCAGGTCGGCGAGGGTGGTCTTGAGACTTTCCCAGCTCTTGTCGGCGATTGCCGTATCGATCTGGCGCGCAAAGCGCAATTGCTCCGGGGTGTTGCGCGGCAGGGCGCCGGCGATTGATTTCAGCGACCTGTCCGGAAACTCTTCGCCGACGGCGATGCCGGCAATCTCGTTGTACAGCGCTCGATAGTTGTCGGGCGTCGGCGGCTTGCGCTGCATGGCAAGCCGCTTGAGGGTTTCGCGGGCGGTTTCGGAAGGGTTCATGATCGCCTTGGCTGCGCCGGGTTATTCGACCAGGCCGTGGCGCAAGCCGTAGTGAATGAGTTCCGCCGTGCTTTTCAGGCCCATCTTTTCCAGCAGGCGGGCCCGATAGGTGCTGACGGTAGCGACGCCGAGGTTGAGCTCGTCGGCAATCTGGGTGAGCGGTTTGCCCTTGGCGATCAGCACCAGCACCTGGTACTCGCGGTCGGTAATGCGCTCGTGGGGCAACTTGTCGGTATCGTCGGCAATCGCCTCGACCAGTTGCTGGGCGACGCCGGGGCTGACATATTTCTTGCCCTGGGCGACCTGGCGGATCGCGGTGACCAGTTGATCGGGCGCGCTCTGCTTGGTCAGGTAGCCGGAGGCGCCGGCCTTCAGCGCGCGCAGGGCATATTGCTCTTCGGGATGCATGCTGAGGA
>CAYYHO010000010.1:0-3243 GCA_964471725.1 uncultured Methyloversatilis sp.
CATCAGGTCTTCCACTCTGTCCGTGGTCATTTGACCACCTTCAACTGCAGGTATGTCGGGGATGGCTTGTTATGGTTCAGCATTTTGTATCCTTTCCTGTACGGGGTAACCGTCTGCGGCGAGCTTGCTTGAAAAGATTCCGCTTCCGGCACGGCGCCCACTCGTGATGAACGCCTTGCCTACCGAAGCTTGCTGCTGTTTACATCGAAACGATATCGGTCCTTTCGGTCTGCCAGGGAGTATCTACCCTGAGGCGGGCGCATGCGGGACAAAGATCGCGCCCCAGGTGCGCCGCCATCTGATCCGTGAGGCGTTGCCGCACGAACCTCCGATGCGCCGCAGTCTGGGTCGGCGCCCCGCATTCGCTGCAGTGCAGAATCTCCTGCTCGCGCACCACCGTGCCGGTAATCACCGTGCGCCGGATGCCGTGGCTGTCCTCGATGCGGATGGCGCCGGTGGGGCAGACCTGAGCGCAGGCGCCGCAGCCGATGCAGCGATCCCAGGGCCGCGTGAAGTCGAAATAGGCAAGGCGCCCCAGTGAAGTGTCGGCCATGCGCAATGCCTCGACGCCCATCTCGCTGCAAGCCAGCTGGCACAGTCCGCAACCGATGCAGACGTCGCAACGCAGGCAGCGGCTGGCTTCGTTGTGGGCCATTGCGTCGGTGAGGCCCTGCTCGATCTTGACATAGCTGCCGAGGCGCTCCATCACCGTGATCTCGTCCATTTCGGCGCGGTGCAGCCGGGTGCGCTGTTGTGCCACCACCTTCAGCGGGATGACATCGGCACGACGCGTCGGCTTGCCGGTTTGGGCGTTCGGTTCCGTGCCCGCCAGCCAGGCGTGAATCGAATGCGCGGCGATCTTGCCGGAGCGGATCGCCTCGACGGCGGTGCGCGGCCCATGCGCCACGTCGCCGCCGGCGAACACGCCCTTGACGCTGGTCATCAGGCTGCGCGGATCGGTGACGATGAAGCCACGCATGACTTCCAGCCCGCTGCCGTCGATGCTGGTCAGGTCGGTACCCTGGCCAACCGCCAGGATGACCTGGTCACCCGCCAGGTTCAGGAGCCGTTCGGCATCGAACTTGGGATTGAAGCGGCCGGCTTCGTCAAAGACACGATCGCAATGCTGGAACACCACCTCGCCATCCTCGCCAATACGCACCGGGCCCCAGCCCGGATAGAGGGCAACGCCCTCGGCAACCGCCGTTTCGATCTCGTGGGGGCTCGCCGGCATTTGGCGCCGCTTTTCCAGGCAGACCATATCGACATGCCTGGCGCCCTGCCGCAGCGCGGTGAGCGCCACGTCGATGGCGACGTTGCCGCCGCCGATGACGACGACGCGCGGGCCGACCCGGACGTCTTCGCCGCCCCGGACATTGCGCAGGAAGTCGATGCCGCCCAGCACGATCGGCTGATGCACGCCCTCGATCGGAATGAAGCGCGACATCTGCGTGCCGAGGCCGAGGAACACGGCATCGTAATTCTTGCGCAGCGCATCGAGGCTGTCGACCTTGGCGCCGGTGTGGATCGGGATGCCCAGCGCGGTGATTTGTTCGAGTTCCTTGTCGAGCAGGTCCGGCGGCAGGCGATAGGCGGGAATGCCGTAACGCAGCATGCCACCCGCCATCTTCTGCGACTCGAAGATTTCGACATCATGGCCGAGGATCTTGAGGTAATAGGCGGCCGTCAAGCCGGCCGGACCGGAACCGACGATGCCGATGCGCTTGCCCGTGGACGGGGCCAGCTCGGGCCGCGGGTAACCCCCGGCAGCCAGACACTCCTCGGCTGCCTTCGCCTTCATGGGCCGGATGAACACCGCGGCATCGTTGCCGCCGCGCACGCAGACCGATTCGCAGGGCGCCGGGCAGACCAGGCCGCAGGTCAGCGGCAAGGGATTGTCGCGCGTGATGACCTCGATCGCCTTGTCATAGTGGCCATGGCCGATGTGGGCGATGAAACTCGGGATGTCGATATTGGCCGGGCAGGTGCTGTGGCAGGGGGCTGCGCGCCGTTCCAGGCACAGGTGCTCGGGGCAGGACTCGCGCCGCACATGGGTTTCCCACTGGTCGCGGAAATAGCGCAAGGAACTGCCCAGCGGCCAGGCCGCAGCCAGACCCTGCGTGGCCATCTCGAGCGCCAGTTCGTCGAGTTCGGCCAGGTGATGGGGCTGGCCATGACCGACGGTGATCTCGGCGACCAGGCGTGCCGCGCGCGCCAGCTGCGAACGGACCGCAAACGGTTCCTTCTCGGCCAGTTGCCAAAAACGATAGAGGGCGCGCCGGGTCTGCTCGACCAGGCACAAGCCCTCGGCAACCACCATCAGGCTGGATGGCGCCGGGGCAATGCCGGCCGCCGCCAGGGCCAGCGGATGGCAGGACAGGTCGGCTTCGGAAAGGGGCAGGAAGCCGCCCATGCCGTTGTCGAACAGCAGCACGGCGTCGCGCCCCTCGACCTCGACGCCGCCGCCCCAATCGTAGATCAGACGCCGCAGCTTGTCGCTGCGGCGCAACTCGATCAGGCCGCGCTGGATGAGCCCGCGCCGCAAGGTCAGGAAAGCGGCGTCGGGGCTGGCATCGCCCTGCCCGGCAAACACCAGGGCAACGCGGCACCAGGTTTCGGGGGTATGAATCAGCCGCGATCCATCGGTGGCATGACCCTCGCCCCAGGGACTGGGCAGGCTGTTGCGGCGCACCTCGACACGCAACCGCCGGCCGCCGAGGAAACCGCGCTGCCGGATCGTGTCGATGGCGTTCAGCAAGCCGACCTCGGCGCCGTTCAACTCGGCGGGCAGCAGCAACTCGACAGTGACGGTATCGCGCATCCCGGCGGCGATCAGCAGGCCCTCGACCAGGCGCAAAGGGGCACCTTCGAGGACTGCCGCGGTGCCCTGGGCGCGCGCATCCAGCCCGGCGGCATCCACCACCAGTTTCGAAGCGGCGGTACCCCGCAAGAACTGCCGCCAGGCATGATAAAGGGGCTCGCCGGCGAACCCCGACTCGCCCAGCCCGCTTTCCTGCAACCGCTGCAGCCGCTGCAGAGGGTTCAAGGCCTGCGCCTGGAACAGCCCCGGCAGCGCATCGGCAAAAGTCGGCGCTGGTGATACGGCGATGCCAGCCGACAGCCACGCGGGCAGCGTATTGAGTTCGCTCATGGTGGCCCCTTCAGTTGGTTAAGCGCCAGGCCGCCCCACCGGTTCCGCAGCGATCTGCTGCGCATAGCGCTCACGCCGCAGGTCCGGCATTT
>CAYYHO010000010.1:3253-14637 GCA_964471725.1 uncultured Methyloversatilis sp.
GCCGAACGACAGGCAGCCGGTGACGCACTTGGTGACGCAGGCGGGGCTGAGTCCCTGATCGACACGGTCCTTGCAGTAGTCGCACTTGACCACCTTGCGGCTTGCCGGATCCCACTGCGGCGCACCCCAGGGACAGGCCGTGATGCAACTCTTGCAACCCACGCAGAGGCTGGACTGGACGAAGACGATGCCGTCCTTGTCGCGCCGCTGCATGGCGCCGGTGGGACAGGCCTTGACGCACCAGGCATCCTCGCAATGGAAGCAGGGCAGGAACACGAAGCGGACCCGCGGCTTGCCTGCCACGAGGTTGGGGCCGACCGCAATGATCTTGCAGGGCGCCGGGCCAGGGCCCAGGTCCTTGTTGGTCTTGCAGTGGATTTCACAGGCCTGGCAGCCGATGCAGTTCGCCTCGTCGTGGCGCAGAATGTAGTCACTCATTTTGCTGCTCCCTTCACGGTTTTCGGACGCACCCGGACGATGGTTTCGGTCATGGCGTTGCCGCCGCCGACTGGGTCAAACTCGAAAAGCTTGCCATTTTGCAGCCTTTGGTCTGCCACTCCGTAACCGCAGGCGCGGGTGGCCAGCGGAACGGTAGCGCCATAACCATGCAGCATGAACACCGCATCGGGATGAATCAAGGGGGTCACTTTGGCCTTCATGTAGGCGTGGTAGCGGCCGCCGCCATCGATTTCCACCTCGCTGCCGTCGGCGATACCCAGCGGCTTGGCCCGATCGGGATGCATCCAGAGTGTCTGCTCCGGGGCGATGTCCTGGAGAACCGGAGTGTTGAGCGACTGGCCATGCGACAACATTTGCGCCCGGCCAAACAACAGGAAGAAATTCTCGCCCGAAGTGCTGGCTACCGGCTGATAAGGCGCCAGGCTTGGAATGCCGCCCTTCTTCAGCACTTCGCTCTCGAACTCGATCTTGCCCGATGGCGTCTTGAACTTCAGCTTGTCGCGCGTCTGGATGAACGGCGCCTTCGCCAGGCTGACGCTGCCCTTCTCGCGCATCTGGGCCACGGTGACGCCGGTGCCCTCGAGCTGGTAATCCCAGAGTTCCTCGATGGTCTCGAAATCGAGCGCCTCGTTGATACCCATGCGCCGCAGAATTTCGCGGAATATCCACCACGCCGGACGGCTGTCGAAACGCGGTTCGATGGCCTGGTCGCGCATGCTGAAACCGGGCTTGGGACCGTTGACCTGGGCCAGGATGTTGGCGCGCTCGAGGTAGGTCGACTCGGGCAGGATGACATCGGCGAACCAGGTGGTTTCCGAATAACGCACGTCGATGGCGACCAGCAGCTTGAGCTTGTCGAGCACGCGTTGCAGGGCCTCGGGATCGGGCATGCCGGTCAGCGGATCATGGCGGTAAGCGAAATAGGCACCGATGCCATAGGGCTGCTTGGTCTCGATCGCGGCAAACATCTGATGCAGCAGGCCGGCCGCGGGATCGGCCGCCGGGAACGTGGTGCCGGCGCCGTCAACGCGCGGCTCCTTGACCTTGGGCGAACGGTCGACCAGTTTCTTCAGGCTCTTGTGGCCGACATCCTCCGGCGATTTGGCCAGGATGATGCCGCCCTTGACCTCGACCGAACCCATCAGCGCGTTGAGGATCAGCGCCGTGCGGCTGACATAGAACGACTGCTTGTGCCGCGCCACCATCCAGCCCGGGTGGAAAATCACGTTAGGCGCATCGGCAGCGATTTCCTTGACGAAAGCGCGCAGTTCGGCAGCCGGAATGCCGGTATGTTGTTCCTGCCACTCGGGCGTGGTGTCCTTGACGGCCTCGCGCAGGTAATCCATGCCGGTGCAGTGCTTGTCGACGAATTCCTTGTCGTAGACACCTTGCTTGATCACCTCGTGAATGATGCCGAGGTTCAGGGCATAGTCGCTGTTCGGGCGGGTCTGCCAGTAACGGGTGGCTTTGCAAGCCGTCACGGTGGCGCGCGGATCGATGTAGGTGCAGCGCATGCCGCCCGACAAGGCGGCCATGAAGCCCTTGGCTTCCCTGACATGAAACGACTCGATGATGTTGCGTCCGTACAGCACCATGTGCTTGGCATTCTTCATGTCGAAGCCGACGGCGGTACGGCCGACGCCATAGATCGAGCGTGCTGCGTTATGCGCGTTCTGTCCGCAGGAAACATCGTGATCGACGTAGTTTGGCGAGCCGAGGGCCTGGACAAACGACTTGCTCAGGTCGGTAAAGAGTCCGGCCCGATCCGACAGCGCGATGCCGCGACCGCCGAATTCCGCGATCACTTCCTTCAACTTTTCGGCGATATAGTCGAGCGCCTCGTCCCACGAGGCGCGACGCCAGTGACCGGCGCCGCGGGCCCCGGTACGGATCATCGGCGTCTGCGGCCGCTCGTCGTCGTACTCGAAGGGCAGGCCGGAAGCGCCGCGGGCACACAGGCTGGCGCCAATGGCCGGATCGGTGATGTTGCCCTGGATCCAGTTGACGCGGCCATCCACGACCTCCACCTGTATCGGGCAACGTGCGGTGCACATGCTGCAGAGGCTATAAACCGTACGGCGACCGGCACTGCCGACGCCGCGTGCATTGGGGGCTTTTACCGAACTCATCGTTTCGTCCTTAATCTCGTTTGCCCGGCTCCCCGCGTTTCCGCATTTCTGCCTGGAAGCGTGTGAAGCGGCCAATTAGGTTACCGGGATCGAGGGGGTCACCCCCCTCGGCTTCCGCGGGAGATGGGCAGCCAGTCTCCAGCCACCCATTCCCGCGCGAAGGTTTCCCTATTGAATACGCCTCCGACCGGCCTTAGAAGACGCCAACCAGCGACAGGCCCAGCAAAGTCAGGCCCAGCACGGCGACGCGCTTGACCCAGAGCGGATTGAGCTGCTTGGCAATCTTCGGCGCAATCCAGCCCGCCAGCAGCGCAGCCGGGAACATGACCAGGAACAGGTCAAGGTCGAAGTTGCCGAGGCTGTAGTGCCGGGTGGTACTCATCATGGTGTTGAAGAAGATGGCCAGCAGCGAGCTGCCGACCACCACGTACATCGGCAGGCCCAGCACCACGGCCATCAGCGGCACCATGAAGGGACCGCCGCCAAAACCGAACATGGACGACACCACGGCAATCAGGAAGGCGCCGATGCAGCCAACGATCACGTTGACCTTGAACTCGTTGCCCCAGAAATTGACAGTCATGTACATATGTAATCTCCTTGAGATAAGCGCGAATCAAGCCTTGGCAGCCTTGGCGGCGGCGGCTTCGGTGGCGCGTTTCTGGAATTCCTTGAGAATGGCCTGCTCCTTCTTGTTCTTGGCGATGTAGCCCGGCGTGGTCTGCCAGAACATCAGCGCGGCAAGGAGGAAGAGGATCCAGCCAAAGACGAACTTGAATTCTTCGACGGTCACCATCGAAGTCAGCACCGGGCCGATGAAACCGCCCGCCAGCATGGCGATGCCGAGCGTGATGCCCACCTTCCAGCTGATGAAGTCGATCTTCGAGTAGTTGATCACGCCGCTCGCCTGCGAGAACAGCACGGTCGGGGTGACGGTGCCGGCGACGATGTTGTGCGGCAGAGGGAACAGCATCAGCAAAACCGGGTTGATGATGAAGCCGCCGCCCGCGCCCATCAGCACGCCGAAAGTCGCCAGCGCCAGAACGATGAGGAAGGGGATAAAGATGTTCAGGCTGGTGCCGGCGTTGCTCATGTAGCGCATCGGGAACGAAATGTTGTTCTCGACGGCAACCGGCTGGCTCAGCGTCTTCTTGTCGTGGCCGGCGGTGATGATGTACTTGCCGGGCGCAGCGCCCTGGGGCACGGTGACCTTGGCGGTGAAGCTGCCGTCGTCTTTCTGCTCGACACTGGCCACGATGGTGTTGCCGACACTGCGGAAGCGGCCCTTGACGACCTGCATCGAGCGGCGGACGCGCTCCTTGTCGTCGAGCGCCGGCAGCAGTTCGCCGCGCGAACCGACGATGCTGGCCGCCAGCGAAGCCTGGTAGGCGATGATGGCGCGCTTGCCCGGCTCGAGATAGACGTTGTCGCCGCCGGTTTCCTTCAGCGCTGCGGAATACGACCAGGCGCGGCCTTCCTGCTTGAACTTGTCGAGAATCGGCTGGGCGGAAGTCGGCACGTAGATGCGGTAGAACGCCGGAATTTCCTCGGCCAGGTAAAGCTTGTAGGGAATCTTGCCGGTTTCCTTGTTGCGCGTCCTGTCGAAGTGGGAACCGCGCACCTTGTTCTCGTTGAACACTTCGAGGAAAACCGGCTTGCCGGGTGTACCCTGGCCGCTGACGACGATGGCCCCGCCGTTGGCGAGACTGGTCTTGTCGACCGTAATGGTGGGCGCGACCACGGGCGCCGCAGCGGGGGCTGCCTCGGGTGCTGCGGTAGCACTTTTATCCTGGGCATGCGCCAGCGGATAACTGAGCAACAGGCTGGCGGCCAACGCCGCGAGCAATTTATGAGTCATATCAGAATCCCTCCACAAAATGAGAAGAACCACAATCAACAGGACGATCTGTGCAGCGCGCAAGAGACTACGACAGAGATGCCTGCGTGGGAACTGTGGAGATGCATTAGTGGCCTACGTAATACTACGTAGTCGGGCATAATTGCCCCGCCAGCCCCCAACCTCCGCCAACCCCCGAACATTGCCCAGAAGCCAGATGATTACGGGTCATTCCCCTCGCCGTCGGCAGCCGATGCCGCATGCCTGGCGGACGCGCCGGCTGAAAGTGCCGGGTTGCTTCGCATGCGGGTCATGACAAAGTACCGGATCCAAATTCTGCTGCTCGGCATGGTGGCCAGCCTGCTTTCCTGGACTGCCGGCGCCGCTACGCCCCCCGAAGCGACCCCGGTGCGCATCGGCGTGCTGGCCTATCGCGGTCCCGACGAGGCGGTCGCCAGTTGGAGCGAACTGCCGGCGCGGCTGTCCGCCGCGGTGCCGGGCTACCGATTCGAAATGCAGGCCTACGGGGGCCTCGAACTGCGCGAAGCGGTGCGCAAGGGCGAACTGGATTTCGTGCTGGCCAACAGCAGCCTGTATGTGGACCTGGCGGCCCAGTTCGGCATCCGGCGCATCGCCACGGTAATGCTGCCCGAGGCGCTATCCTCGGAGCGCGCGATCGGCTCGGCGGTGGTGACCCTGGCCAGCCGCGACGACCTGGTGCACTTTACCGACCTGCGCGGCCTGCGCATCGCCGTCGGCGCCGCCGACGCTTTCGGCGGCTACCTGGTGGCGGCGCGCGAAATCCAGCGCGCCGGCGTCGACCTCGAGCGCGGCGATGCCAAGCTGATGTTCACCGGCTTCCCGATGCGCCTGACCATCGAGGCAGTCAGTGCCGGCCAGGCCGATGCCGCCATCGTGCGCACCTGCCTGCTCGAACAGCTGTCCGCCAACAACCTGTTGCAGGCCGACCGGTTCAAGGTGATCGCCCCACGGCCGCTGGCCGGCTTTCCCTGTGCGACATCGACACCGCTCTATCCCGACTGGCCGTTCGCCGCCACACGCGGCGTCGATCGTCATCTGGCCAAGTCCGTGGCCATGGCGCTGCTGTCGCTGCCTCCCTCGCCAACCGGCCTGGCCTGGGACGTCCCCGCCGACTACCAGTCGGTCAACGAACTGTACCGCGAGCTGATGCTCGGCCCCTACGTGGACCTGCGCACCTCGACGTTCCGCGGCCTGCTCAAGAACTACCGGTTGTTCCTGCTGGCGGCCCTGCTGCTGTTCGTCGGCGTCATCATCCATGCCATCCGTGTCGAATCGATGGTCAAGCGGCGCACCCGCGAACTGCGCGCCGCCCAGGCCGAAGCGCGCGAACTGCAGCAGAAAACCGAGCACATGGCGCGCCTGTCGATCCTCGGCGAAATGTCCGGCACCCTCGCGCACGAACTCAACCAGCCGCTGACGACCATCGCCGCCTATGCGCAGGGCATGGAACGGCGCTGCGCGGCGAACAATGTCAACGGGCCGCTGGTGATCGACACCTTGCGCGAGATTTTCGCCCAGACCGAGCGGGCCGCCAGCGTCATCCGGCGCGTCCGCACCTTCGCCGGCAAGCGCCAGGCGGTACGCGAAACCAAACCCATCGCCGGTACGGTACGCGAAGCCATCGGGCTGCTGACCACCCTGCTGCCCGATTTGCCGGCCGTGGTCCTGAACGATTATCTGCCCGCCGGCACCCAGGTCGAGGCCGATCATCTGCAATTGCAGCAGGTCATCCTCAACCTGATGAAGAATGCCGCCGAAGCCATGCGCAGCCTGCCGAATTACCAGCGCATCATCAGTGTCACCCTGCACCGGGTCAATGGCCAGCTGACCATCGCCGTCGCCGATCGCGGGCCGGCGGTGCCGGCGGAAACCCTGGCGCACCTGTTCGAACCGTTTTTCACCACCAAGTTCGAAGGCCTCGGCCTCGGCCTGGCGATCTGCAAGAGTATCATCGAGGCCCACGGCGGTCGCCTGCAGGCCGAGCCGCGCGACCCCCCGCCGGGTCTCGTCTTCCATTTCAATCTGCCCGACCAGCGCAATGCCAATTAACAGCACCCCGTCGCCCCTGATCCATATCATCGACGATGATGCGGCCCTGCTGCGCGCCCTCACCTTCCTGCTCGAATCCGCCAGCTGGAACGTCGTTCCGCATGCCTCAGCGGAAGCCTTTCTCGCCGCCTGGCAGGATCCCATGCCGCCCGGCTGCCTGGTTCTCGACATCCGCATGCCGATGATGAGCGGTCTGGAACTGCAGCGCGAACTGAACGAGCGCGCAATTGCGCTGCCGGTGATCTTCCTGACCGGCCATGGCGACGTCTCGATGGCCGTCGAAGCGATGAAGCTCGGCGCCCGCGACTTCATCGAAAAGCCCTTCAAGGATCAAGTGCTGCTCGATGCGGTCGCCCTGGCGGTGCGCTGCAGCGTCGCGCGCTTCGAGGAGAACAGCGTGCAGCGCGCGCTGTGCGAACGCATGGAGCGGCTCTCGCCGCGCGAGCGCCAGGTCGCCCGCCTGCTCGCCGAAGGCCTGCCGAACAAGGCCATCGGCCAGAAACTTGAAATCAGCGAGCGCACCGTGCAGGTACACCGCCTGCATCTGATGGAGAAACTCGACATCCATTCGGCCGCCGAACTGTCACAGATGATGCTGCGCGCAAACACTCCGAAAACTTCCTAGGTACTCACATCGACATGGGTTATCGTCTCTCGAAAATCTATACGCGCACCGGCGATGCCGGCACCACCGGTCTCGGCGACGGTTCGCGCATCGGCAAGGACGCCCCGCGGGTCGCTGCCCTCGGCGATGTCGATGAACTCAACGCCAGCGTCGGCGTGCTGCTCTGCGAAGCCATGCCGGACGAGGTGCGCACGCTGCTGACCGGGGTGCAGCACGACCTGTTCGACCTGGGCGGCGAGCTTTCGGTGCCGGGCGGCGCCTTTCTCAAGCCGACGCAGCCGGGTCGCCTGGAAACCGCCATCGACCGCTTCAACGCGGACCTCGAGCCCCTCAAGGAATTCATCCTGCCCGCCGGCACGCGCAGCGCCGCGCTGGCCCACCAGGCGCGCACCGTCTGCCGGCGTGCCGAGCGCAGCCTGGTCGCCCTGGCGCAAAACGAGACGGTCGCCGCCGCCTCACGCCAATATCTCAACCGGCTATCCGACCTGCTGTTCGTGCTGGCGCGCTGGCTCAACCGGCATGCCGGTCACGCCGACGTGCTGTGGCAAAAAGGCGTGAATGCCTGAAGGATGACTAACGAAAGAGCGCTGCAGCGTTTGCACAGGGCCGCCCCGAGCAAACGCGGCACGCGCCGCCAGGCGCAATCCGCTCCACAACATCCACGAATCCCCCCGTAACAGCCGCGCGCAGCGCGCTAACCAGAACCCCCCGCGAGGGAGGCGAAGGGGGGCGGGCGACTGTCCAGGCAGCGCATCAATTCGCCGCTGACGGCGCGCAGGCGCTGGTTGAGCAGCAGCAGCAGTTCCATCAACAGCTTGACGCCCGTCTTCGGCTCCTCGGAAACCACGCGGCTCAGGGCCTCGCGGTCGAGCACCGCAAACACCGTCGGTTCCAGCGTCACGCAACTGGCGAAGCGCGGCTCGCCGTCGATCAGGGACATCTCGCCCAGCGTCTTGCCGGGACCGGCCTTTGCCAGGCGCTGCGGCAAGCCGCGCGGATCGGTCTTGAGGATTTCCACGCCGCCGTCGATGAGCAGCAGCATGAAGTCGCCGGGATCGCCCTCACGGATGATTTCGACGCCGCCGGCCGCCCGATAGCAGCGCAGATAGCGTGTCAGGATATCGATCTCGGCGCGCTCGAAATCCTCGAAGAGGCGGATGTGCTCGATGATTTCGTGGATGCGGTCGACGAAGGCCGTGGCGTCGCCAAGCGGGGTCAAAGCGGCAAAGGGATCGGGAGCAGCGGCGGTCATCATGTTCGGCATGGATCGGAACGACGCGTGATTATGCCAGCAGCCCTATGACCAAAGCCAGCCAGATGAAAAAAACCCACAGCAGGTGCGGATCGTTGAGCAGTTCGCGCGCCGGGTCGCCGCCGCCGCCCTGCCGCTGCAGGCGGTAGAGGTAGCGCAGCACGCCGTAGAGCACCACGGGCACCGTCGCCATCAGGTGCGTGGTGCCGTGCAGGGCCACCGTCTCCTCGCTGACCGTGTACAGGCCGTAAGTGACCACCGCGCCCATTGCCGTGAGGGAAAGAAACTGGTCGAGCAGCGGCACCGAATACTGGTCGAGCACGCGGCGATGGTCGCCGCTGGCCTCCAGCAGCGTGTTCAACTCGGCGCGGCGCTTGGCAAAGCCAAGGAACAGCGTCAGCATCAGACCGCACAGCAGCATCCAGTAGGAAGGCACGATGCCCAGCCCGAGGGTGCCGGCGAGCAGGCGCAGCATGAAGCCGGCGGCGATGATGAAGACATCGAGCACCACCACATGCTTGAGGCCCAGGCTGTAGGCGATGTTCAGCCCGAAATAGAGGAGATAGACCCAGGCCGACTGCGAGGCGGGCAGCCCGAGCGGAGCGAGGGCGCCCAGCACCAGGCCCAGGCCGAGCAACAGGCAGAGCCCCGCCAGCAGCAGGGCGGCCGGCACGCCCACCGTTCCGCTGGCAAGCGGCCGCTTGCTTTTCACCGGATGACGCCGGTCCTGCTCGCGGTCCAGCAGGTCGTTCACCGCATAAACCGCCGAGGAAATCAGGCAGAACGCCACGAAGGCCTGCAGCGCCTGCTGCACCAGCGCGGCGTCATGCCAGGAATGACTGAACAGCAGCCCGGCGAACACGAAGCCGTTCTTGATCCATTGATGCGGTCGCAGCAGTTGTATCAGCGGATGCATGATTTATTGGAAAAATAGCGGTCGCAGAAATAGCAACCGGTCTGCGGCAGCCAGGCGGGCAGTGCGTAATAGCGGCGGCGCACTTCGGCCAGCACGCTGTCGCGGTAGGCGGCGTAATCGAAAGCGCGCCCGCGCACCACCCAGAAACGCGCACCGCGATGCTCGAAGCTGTCGATCGCGACCGCCCGGAACCAGCTTGCATACTCGCCTTCCTCCGGCGCCGTCTTGCGCAGCACGGTGATGTCGCGGCCATCCTGCGCGCGCCAGTCGGTGAGGATGTCGTCATGCCGCGCGTGGCTGGAAGCCATGCCCAGCACCGGCACGTAGCGGCGCAGGTTATAGCCCAGCGTCACCGCGTTGGAATAACCATCCGAGACCAGCAGGCTGTCGCCCGCCGCGGCGCGCTGCACGATGGCGCGGCTCTCGAAGGTCAGCACCAGGCCGGGATAGATCTTGTGCTTGCGCCACTGCTCCAGCGGCAGTTGCGCCGCCACCCCGGCGGCGACGATGTGCAGCGCCGCGAAGGCGATAAAGAAGTAGCCGAGTTTCGGCAGTGCCGTATCGGCCAGGCGGCGCACGGCCAGCAACATGGCAAACGGCACGAACGCCAACACCCAGTGCAGCCCGACCGTGCGGAATAGCGACAAGGCCGCAAACAGCAACAGCGGAGCCAGCGTCAAGCTGGCCAGGCTTCGATCGGCCTTCAAAAAGTCGGCGTACCCCAAGGGCACTTCCTGCGGGGCGCTGGCAGGACGGCAATGAGGCCCCTCCCCTCCCGTGGCGGCGGCCCGGCGGCCGGCGAACAGCAGCCACAGCACCGGCGGCGTCAGCACATAGGCCAGCGTCGCGGCGTAGAGCAGCGGGTTCTCCCAGCCGATTGCCCCGGAGTGCGCGCCATGGCGGTTGACGAAGTTGAACATGTAGTTCGTCCAGCAGTGCCCGGCGTTCCACCAGGCCATCAGCGCCAGCGCAGGCACGGTGAGGCCGTAGGCAAGCGCCAGGCCGGCCACCGCTTTGCGCGTGCGCCGGCGCAGCGCATCGACCAGAAAGGCGAAGCCAAGCAGGGCGGCGAAATACTTCGACAGCACCGCCCCCGCCAGCAGCACGCCCGCCAGCGCATACCAGCGCAGATCGTCGTCGCGCGCCGCGCGCAGCCAGGCCAACCCGGCCAGCACAGCGAAATAAATCAGCGCGGTATCGGTGGTGACGAAGACGTTCCAGACATTGATCGGCGCCAGCAGCACCAGCAGCGCCACCCACCCGGCACGCTCGCCCTGTTCAGGCCATAGTCCAGGCCAGGCCCAGCGCACCGCCAGCGCCAGCAGCACGGGCTGCAGCACCTGGGGCAGCCGCAGCCACCACTCCGCATCGCCAAGCGCCAGCAACGCGGCCAGCCACCAGCCGATCATCGGCGGGTGATCGTAGAACCCCCAGTCCGGAACCTGGCCCCACCAGATGAAATAGGCCTCGTCGCCGGTGATCGGCATGGTCGCCGCCAGCCAGAGGCGAAACGCCAGCGTCAGGCCAGCGGCCGCCAGAAACAGTCGCCGGGGAAACGTCGTCACCGCTAGCCGGAATCAGCGTGCCGCGAGCGCCAGGCGGCGCTTCTGCACCGCCTCGGCCAGCTGGTTCAGCACCTGCACGGTGTCGTCCCAGCCCAGGCAGGCATCGGTGATCGACTGGCCGTAGGCGAGCGGCTTGCCCGGATGGGGGTCCTGGCGACCCGCGTTGAGGTGCGACTCGATCATCACGCCGAAGATGCGATCCTCGCCGGCGGCCAGTTGCGCGGCGACATCGCTGGAAACTTCCATCTGCCGCTTGAAATCCTTGCGGCTGTTGCCGTGGGAGAAGTCGACCATCACCCGCGCAGCGAGTCCGGACTTGCCCAGTTCGATGCAGGCCGCGTCGATGCTGGCATGGTCGTAGTTGGTCTGCTTGCCGCCGCGCAGGATGATGTGGCAGTCCTCGTTGCCGTTGGTCGACACGATGGCGGAGTGGCCGGCCTTGGTCACCGAGAGAAAATGGTGCGGCGACTGCGCCGCGCGGATCGCATCCACCGCGATCTTGATGTTGCC
>CAYYHO010000011.1:0-14387 GCA_964471725.1 uncultured Methyloversatilis sp.
CTGTGTGCCGGCGACATGGGCTTTTCGGCGGCCAAGACCTACGACCTCGAGGTCTGGCTGCCGGCACAGAACACCTACCGCGAAATTTCCTCCTGCTCGAATTTCGAGGGGTTCCAGGCGCGCCGCATGCAGGCGCGCTGCCGCGACGGCAAGGGCGGGGGCGGCAAACCGCGCCCGGTGCATACCCTCAACGGCTCCGGCCTCGCGGTGGGCCGGACGCTCGTCGCCGTGCTGGAGAACTACCAGCGTGCCGACGGCACGGTGGCGGTGCCCGAGGCGCTGCGCAGCTACATGGGCGGTACGGAAGTCCTGAGACCCGGCAGCTGAGCGCCCTGGTCGCGGCTGCGCGGTTTGCGCTGGAAGGGATCGCCGGGTCTGGACGGGCTGTGCGCCGGCTCGAAGCGCATCAGGACATCGAAATAGTTGCGGACGTTCTCGACCAGGATCACCGCCTCGCCGCCCCGCGCACGGCCGCTCTTGAGGCGCGTGTAGTACTCGGGCCGCGCCATCAGCGGCAGCACCTGCTTCATGTCGAACCAGTCGTCCGGATCGCGCTTCAGGCCGGGCGCGAAGGCGCGTGCGCCATTCAGGTGGCCCATGCCCAGGTTGTAGGCCGCCAGCGCGAACCAGAGGCGGTCGGGGTGCTTGACGCTCGCGGGCAGGTCGTCCATCAGCATGGCCAGATAGCGGGCGCCGGCATGAATGCTCTCGCGGGCATCGAGGCGGTTGGCGACCTTGAGCCGGTCGGCGGTGTCCTCGGTCAGCATCATCATGCCGCGCACGCCGGTGGGTGAGGTGGCGAGCGCGTCCCACTTCGACTCCTGGTAGGCCAGGGCGGCCAGCAAACGCCAGTCGATGCCGGTGATTTCCTGCGCGGCAACAAATTCATGCTTGTAGCCGGGTAGGCGGGTGCGCACATGTTCGAGGAAAACCTCGCTGCCGCGGACATCCAGACGGCTGATATGGCCGAAATAGCGGTCGTTGAGCCGCCGCAGGGCGCCATCCTGCCGGGCGGTCTCGATGAAGCGGGCAGCTTGTTCGCGCAGGGCGGGGTTGTCGGCCGGGAACGCCCAGACGTAGGCCAGCTTTTCGGGCAGGGCAAAGCCGATGGCGAGGTCGGGATAGAAGTTGGAGGCCACCGCGAAGTGCAATTCGGTGCTGGCAGCCAGTTCATGATGGCGCATGGAGACGCCGGCCAGCAGTTCCAGTTCGTTGATGTCGGTGCGTTCGCGGATCACCACCGGCGGGTCCGTGCTGATTGCCCGCAGCAATTTCTGCTGCGATGCTCCCGGGGGCACGACCACCTCGCGTCCGGCCAGTTTTTCCGGGCTATCGACCGGCAGCGCGCTGGCGTGCTGGACGATGACCTGCCGTGTTTCCAGGAAGGCGGGGCTATAGATGAATTGGGGATCATCCTGCGCCAGTTGAGCGGCGGCCGCCATGTGCACCTTGCCGTTGCGCAGCATTTTCATCAGTGCCGGATAGTTGGGCGCCACCGCATAGCGTACCTTGACGTCGAGTGCGGCGGCGAAGGATTCGGCGAGGTCGCGGCTGAAGCCGTCCATGCCTTCGCTGGGCGGAGTGGTCTGCTGGAACACGGGATCCGCCGGCAAACCGACGACCAGCGGCTGCTGTGGCCCCGGAGGCTCCAGTCGCGCGCAACCGGCAAGGAGGGCGAGAAAGCAAAGAAGGGGGCCGAACAAAGGCCTGGGCAAGAAAAACATGAACTCTTCCGGCGTTTGTGGAGGCCGCATTGTGCCATGCGGGGAGTGACGCGGTTATAATCGCGCTCGCTGGAGAGGTACCGAAGCGGTCATAACGGCGCCGACTCGAAATCGGATGGTGGGCGAAAGCCCGCACCAGGGTTCGAATCCCTGCCTCTCCGCCAATCACATTGGCAAAACCGGTCTCTGACCGGACGATGACTCCGCCAGGCGCCGGTCTGTGCGGGGTTTTCGCTTCTACCCGCCATTGTGTCTCTGATGCACAAACCACCCTAATTCAATTCAATAGCTTGGGCTTGCTCAATGAGAGGCATTGAATGAAGGGAACTGAAGCTCCGCTACACCGATCCCGCGCGTGAGATCGCGCGCGCGTCCGGGCTATGCCGGGTTTCTTTTGGTTTCGCGGCAGACGCATTCATTGCGTGATTGCACGAAGAAGTCAAGCCGTGTACGGATTTTGTACGGGAAATTGCATTCCGTCGCGGTGAGTACTACAATGCTCCGTAAATCTTCCGTACAAAGGTGATGACCATGCTGGCTTCGACTCAAGCACACGAGCGTATCGATTTGCGGACGTCTCCGGAAATCAAGGAGTTGATCGTGCGCGCCGCCACGGCGGCAGGCATGTCAGTCAGTGCCTTTTTGCTGGGGACGGCACAGGAACGCGCCAGGCAGATCCTTGCCGATACCGAGATGATGACTATGTCATCGCGCGACTGGAATGCATTCGCCAAGGCCTTGGATAACACCGACAAACCCAGGCCGAAGCTCTCTGCTGCCATGAAACGCCATCATGATTGGCAGGGAAAGCGCTGAACGTGAATTTCACGGGCAGCATCGAACAACTTTCAGCAGATCACGACAGACGCTCATTTTCTTGTGGTGTCGCTGTTCTCGATGAATATCTGCGTCGTTTTGCGCGACAGCATGCGACGGCCAACATCAGCAGGACGTATGTGGCCGTGGAGGGTATCGCGATACAAGGCTACTACAGCCTTGCCATGGCTGGAATCCGTCGGGACAACCTGCCGAACAAGTTTGCAGATCGCTTCCCCAATTTCCCGTTGCCGCTAGCCCGACTGGCTCGACTTGCGGTTGCCGTTCAATATCAAAGACAAGGACTTGGCGAATTTCTCCTGGCAGATGCGTTGCAGCGTTGCCTACGTCTCTCTGCCGAGATCGGGATGGTCGGCGTGATCGTAGATGCCAAGGATGAAAAGGCGCGAGGATGGTATGAGCGTTATGAGTTTGACCGATTGCCAGACGCGCCGCTGACTTTGTGGCTGCCGACTGCTGCGATAGCGAAATTGTGATTTATGGCGCAGGCATTCAGCTAGACGGTTTGTATTGGCATACCTTCTGGCCCGCCAGAATATTGCCCAACCCTATTGAATCAGCAGCAAGCGGTGTCCGCGTCGGCGGGTCTGCCGCTGCCGGGGTCGGCTTGCAGTCCGCGCCTCAATCAACGCCGCCGCGGTGGAGCGGCAACCGGTGCGCGACCTTCGATATGACGGAAATTGATGCGTCCCTTGCTCATGTCGTAAGGGGACAGCTCAAGCGAGACCTTGTCGCCGGCCAATATGCGGATGTGATGCTTGCGCATCTTGCCGGCGCTGTAAGCCACCAGGGTGTGGCCGTTTTCGAGTGTGACCCGATAGCGTGAGTCGGGCAGCACTTCATCGACAACGCCATTCATTTCAATCAATTCTTCCTTGGCCATTAGCCTACCTCCACGTCTGTTTGGAAAAGAAAAAGCCCGGCATGCGCCGGGCCTTTCCCATAGGGCGCCGCAAAGTTGTCGGCATGCCGCCGGAACCGTGCTGGCTGACCGATGTCAGTCTGCCGCTTGGATGTTCGATGCCTGCTGGCCTTTCGGGCCGGTGGTGACATCGAAGCTGACGCGCTGACCTTCTTTCAGGGTCTTGAAACCCTGGCCCTGAATTGCGGAAAAATGCGCAAAAAGATCATTGCCGCCATTTTCAGGCGTGATGAAACCAAAACCTTTTGAATCGTTGAACCACTTTACAGTACCAGTTGCCATGTCTTGAATATCCTAATAAACGAAGAAGGGGCTTGCCCCGATGAAACGATAGTCAAGACGGCTGGGTGGTGAAAGGGAAAGATACTGCGGTAGCCGCGGGTACTGAACCAGACAACAATGGCACTGCTTGAAAATCGCTGGGTGCCATTATACTGCGTTTGCACGACGGCGCGCC
Organism: uncultured Methyloversatilis sp.; assembly: GCA_964471725.1. Taxonomy (GTDB): domain Bacteria; phylum Pseudomonadota; class Gammaproteobacteria; order Burkholderiales; family Rhodocyclaceae; genus Sulfuricystis. The sequence continues at coordinate 3,941 of CAYYHO010000011.1, forward strand.
TGTCTGGGCAATTCCACAGGGCGTAGTTTCATCAACTTGTTTAATCCCGGGGAGAGGGCTATATTGCCCCAAGGGACCCGGTTCTACCTCTTGTCGACGGCTACGTTATGGCAACCATTCCACCTACTGCGAGCGCACAGTCTGTCACCCAGGTGGCGTGGCAGCAGATGAGGCTGCAGCAGGCCAGGCAGAATGCGGAAAGAGCCGAGCAGGCTGCGCGCGCCTTGCAGGTTCAGGCACGCGATGCCGAGCGGGAAGCGAATCTTGCCGAGGAGAATGCACGCGCCATCTCTGCACAGTCGGATCAGGCCCGAGCGGTGGCTGGCAGGGCGCGACAGGGCTTGGCGATCATGAAGTCGGTCGGCGAGATGAAGGGGCAATTGTCGACTACAGTTGCCCAAACGAGCGAGCGGATCGGCCTTTCCCGAGCGGCAGAAGGGGAAGGGGGCAGGACGGTTTCCCCTGGTTTGGCTGCTCCGGTCGTCAATACTGCGGGACAATTGACCGGAACGGTGATCAGCACCACGGCTTGATGCAAACGTGACGCGGAGGAGATGAAATGGCGATCGATTCGGTAGGTTCGGCAGCCGGCATGGTCCAGCAGCAGCTAGCGGCCAGGCAGGTGCAGTCACAGGCGCAGGCGCAGTCACAGCCACAGGCGCAGTCACAGCCACAGGCCTCGCCCCCTCAGTTGGAGCGTCCGCGCGGGGAGGACAATGCACCCGTTGCCAGGGAATCGCAGCCGGTGCAAGCTCCGGCCACCCCCCAGCAAGCCCCGGTTCAGCAAGCGCAGCGCTCTGAGCCACCCGAGCCACCCAAACCTGTCGTGAATGCCCAGGGCCAAAAAACAGGTACCATCATCAACACTTCCGCCTGAGTGCGAAGGACCGATCAAGGCTGACCAAGGAATAAGCCCGTATTTTCAAGGTGACCGCCGGGGTTTCCCGGCGGTCGGTTTTTATAGAAGCGATCACTCACCATTTTCCCGGAGGTCATATTCATGAACAAATCGGAACTGATCGAAGCGACTGCCAAAGCGGCGGACATCTCCAAAGCTGCTGCCGAACGTGCTCTGTCCGCCATCATCGATGGCGTGGTAAAAGCGGTCGCGAAAGGTGACACCGTAAGCCTGGTTGGTTTCGGCAGCTTCAAGCCGGCCAAACGGGCGGCACGCACCGGCAAGAATCCCAAGACCGGCGAAGCATTGAAGATTGCCGCAACCACGGTACCGAAGTTCAGTGCGGGGGCCACCTTCAAGGCTGCCGTGGCAGGCAAGAAAGCCGCCAAGAAAAAATAATCGCAGCCAAGCCTTTTCCGATGATCGTCTGTTGACGGAAGAGGATCAGCCACGAAAAAGCCAGCCGCGCGGCTGGCTTTTTCGTGCACACCGGCGGCGGAGCCGCCTCTGCGCCGCTGCTTAGCGCGATTCCTGCATGGCCCAATCGCGCGCCCAGGCCAGGGCGGCGGCCAGATTGGCGGTGGCAGCGGGGCTCAGATCTTCTCCCAACTCGAAGCGCTCGCCGCGAATGGCGAGCAGATGGCAGGGTGGCGGTGCGCTGTCGTGGAGGTCGACATAGACCTGCATGACTGCTTCAGGGCTTATCGCGTGCGTGGTGAAGCTGGCATCCTGGATCGGCGCCAGTTGCGAAACCGCAAATGGCGCCGCTGCGCCGAGACTGGCGTCGACAAACAGGACGCGTCGGCGCCCCAGCAGGTCGAGGGCGTTCTCGACCTGCAACTGGAAATCCGTCAGGCATTCGACGTCCGGCAGGCCAAGGGCTGCGATGCGCTCGATGAGCCGGGGGCCGAGCGCGTCATCGCCGCGGCTGGGGTTGCCCCAGCCAAACATCAGGATGGGAGCGGTAACGCTTGCGCTGATGGGTGTCAAGTCCGTGCGCAGACGCCGTTCAGGTCGCGCGTCATGCGGTCGAGTGCCGTCCCGTCAGCGCCGATTAATTCAACTTCGAGCGGCATTTTTCCGAGGGCATGGGTGGCGCAGGAAAGGCAGGGGTCGAAAGCGCGAATGGCGACCTCGATGTGGTTGAGCAGACCCTCGGTCAGCTCCTTGCCGTCGAGGTACTGCCTGGCCACGACGCGGATCGCCTCGTTCATCGCCTGATTGTTGTGGGTGGTCGACACGATCAGGTTGGCGCGCACGATCTGGTCGTTCTCGTCCACCCGGTAATGGTGGATCAGCGTCCCGCGCGGCGCTTCGATGACGCCGACGCCGCGCTCCTGGCGCTTGCCGCTGCTCACCAATTCGCTGCCGCAAATGTCTTCGTCATGGAGCAAATCCTTGATCACCTCGGCCGCATGGAGCATTTCGATCATGCGCGCCCAGTGATAGCCCAGCGTGGCGCCTGTCGCGCTGCCATTGTCGAAGGCCATGAATTCGCTGCGCTCCTTGTCGGCCAGGGGCGTCGGAATGAAGTCGCACTGCGTTACGCGCGTCAGGGGGCCGACGCGATACCAGCCATTGTCGGATGAACCGATGGAGCGGAAGTAGGGAAACTTCATGTAGCTCCAGGATTTCACATCCTCGGCGATGATCTCCCAGTAGCGGCTGTAGTCGAAGTGATCGAACAGCGTGCTGCCGTCGGCACGGCGTGCGCGCAGGCCGCCGTGGTAGAGATCCATGGCGCCGTCGGCGCGCACCAGGCCCATGTTGTGCGCGCTGAAACGGCCGAAATCGTTATAGAAAGCCAGATTCTGCTGGAACAGTCCCTTGATCAACTGCACCGCATCGCGGCTCCAGGCGATCATCTGGTAGATGTCTTTCTGCAGCGCGGCCCGCTCGGCACCGGTCAGCGACTTGTTCACGCCGCCGGGGATCGATCCGGTGCCATGCACCCGTTTGCCGGCGGTCATACGGATGATTTCCTGGCCGTATTTGCGCAGGAAGACGCCTTTCTTGGCGATTTCCGGATGCGCGGCGACGACGCCGACGATATTGCGCTTCGCCACTTCCGAATCGAAGCCGAACAGCAGGTCGGGCGAGGAAAGATGGAAGAAATGCAGGGCATGCGACTGCAGCATCTGGCCGTAATGCATCAGGCGACGGATCTTCTCGGCAGTCGGCGTCAGGGCAGCGCCGACGATCATGTCCATCGCCTTGGAGGCGGCCAGGTGATGCGACACCGGACAGATGCCGCACAGACGCTGCACCATCACCGGCACTTCCCAATAGGGACGCCCTTCGATGAACTTTTCGAAGCCGCGGAACTCGGTGATGTGCAGGCGCACCTGCTGGACGTGGTTATCGTCGTCCAGCAGCAGCGTGACCTTGCCGTGACCTTCGACGCGCGACACCGGCTCGATGGCGACGCGCTTGAGGGATTCCGGATGGGGTGCGGTTTCTAGTGCGAATGGCATGTCATGCCTCCCGCAGGGCCGAGCCGAGGGAGACGGCGCCTCCCGTTGGGGCAGCGAACACAAGGCCGTAGGCCGCAGGACAGCCGAAGGCTGGTCCCGCGTAGCGGGATGCGGCTTTGCCGCACAAAGTGAGCGTGGGGGCCATAGTTAACCTCGAAGCGTTTTCAGTCATAGTGAATCAGGCCGTGACCGAGATGGGGCGTATGTCCGGCAACGATGTCGGTCAGGAACTTCCAGATGGCATCGCCCGGGGGGGGGCAGCCCGGCAGGAAATAATCGACGGTGACGACTTCATGGATGGGATGCACCTGGTTGAGTGGCAAAGGCAGTTCCGGGTCATTGGGAATCCGGGTGCCGCGCGAGAGCCCGTTCTCGGTGACATATACCGAAACCAGGATGTCGCGCAGGTCGAGATGATTGCGCTGCGCGGGAAGGCCGCCATTCACCGCGCAGGCGCCCAGGGCGATGAGGATCTTGCAGTTGGCGCGGAACTCGCGCAGGACATGGATATTTTCCGCGTTGCAGACGCCGCCCTCGATGATGCCGATGTCGCAGGGCCCGCAATGCTTGATGTCGGTGAGCGGCGAGCGGTCGAACTCGACGATCTCGAGGAGATCCAGCAGGCGCTCGTCGATGTCGAGGAAGGACATATGGCAGCCGAAGCAACCGGCGAGGCTGGTGGTGGCGACCCGCAGCTTGCGTGGGGTGGGCACCGTGCTGGCTGCGTTCATGAGCGTTCTCCCTGGGCTGCCTTGACGGGCTTGAATTCCTCGACATGCGCCGAGATCGGCGCGGCGTCGAAACGACGTTCGCCGATGGGCACGGCAAAGCCCTTGCGCTTGGGCAGGATCACGCCGACGGGGCATACCTGCGCGGCCTTGTCGGTGGGCGCGAAATCGGTATCGGCCAGCCGGCCGGATTCCGCATTGACGACCAGATGTTTCTTGATGCCGCGACCGGACAGGGCGAAGACGAACTTGCCATCGACTTCCGTGCTGGCACGAATGCACAACTCGCACAGTATGCAGCGGTTGAAGTCGAGCAGCACGTCGGGGTGCGAGGCATCCACCGGGCGGGTGGGATAGAGCAGGTTGAAGCGCGGCGTCATCACGCCCAGTTCGTAGCCGAGGGCCTGCAATTTGCAATGGCCGCTTTTTTCACACGAGGGGCAAAAATGGTTGCCTTCCACCAGCAGCATCTGCAGCAGGGTGCGGCGCTTGTCGAGAATCTCGGGTGTGTTGCTTTCCACTTCGAGGCCCGCGGCAGCCGGCGTGGTGCAGGAAGTGGCGGGACGGCCGTTGATCTTCACGGTACATAACTTGCAACTGCCGTGGGGGCGGAACTCGGGGTGGTAGCACAGATGCGGGATGAACACGCCGGCGGTCAAAGCCGCCTGCATGACGCTCTGGCCGGGCGTGAAAGGTATTTCCTGGTCGTCGAGGAGGAAGGTGTTGGCTTCGCTCATTGCGCGGTCTCCAGCTCATTTCTCAAATGCGCGCCGGCATCGTCGCGGCCGGTCATCTGGCGTGCCTGGGACAGGGCTGCATCAAGGTCGAAGGCGGGGACGAACTTGAGCAGCTTCAGGCGGCGCTCGTAGGCCGGCCGGAACTTCTCCAGCGTGTAGAGCAGCGGATTGCAGGCCGTGTGACCCAGGCCGCAGTGTGCCGTGGTTTGCAGCACCCGGTTGAGATGGAAGATCTCGTCGATGTCGGTGCGCGTGCCATGGCCGTCGGCGATCTTGTCCACCAGGTTTTTCAGCAGCGTGGTGCCGACCCGGCACGGGGTGCAGAAGCCGCAGGATTCATGCGCAAAGAAATGCACGAAATTGCGCACCACTTCGAAAATGTCGCGGCTCTGGTCAAAGATCATGAAGGCACCGGCGGTGGGCACGTCGCCGAAGGCGATGCGCCGGTCGAAGTCATCGGGATTGAGGCAAATGCCCGATGGGCCGGAAACCTGCACGGCCTGCGTATTGTGGGCGCCGCATTCGTCGAGCACCTGACGTACGGTGACGCCGAAGGGATATTCATAGATGCCGGGGCGTTCGCAATCGCCGGAAACCGAGAGAATTTTGGTGCCGGTCGAGCGGGCGCTGCCGAAGCTGCGCCACCAGTCGCCACCCTTTTCCGCGATCAGCGCCGCCGCAGCGAAGGTTTCGACGTTGTTGACGACCGTGGGCTGGTTGAGAAAGCCGTTGGTTACCGGATAGGGCGGGCGGTTGCGCGGCACACCCCGCTTGCCCTCCAGCGATTCGATCAGCGCCGATTCTTCGCCGCAGACATACGCGCCGGCGCCCAGGTGGACTTCGATGTCGAAATGGAAGCCTTCCCGTCCCAGGATGTTCGCGCCGAGCAGACCTTGGGCGCGCCGCCGCGCCAGCACGGCATTGAGCGGCTCCAGCAGGTAGCGGTACTCGCCGCGCAGATAAACGAACCCCTTGCTGGCGCCGATGATCCAGGCGGCCACGGTCATGCCTTCGAAAACCAGATCCGGCTGGCGGGTCAGCAGGACGCGGTCCTTGAAGGTGCCGGGCTCGCCCTCGTCGGCATTGCAGACGACATAGCGTGTCTTCCCTGGAGCGTTATGGCAGGCTTCCCACTTGAGGCCGGTAGTGAAGCCGGCGCCGCCGCGTCCGCGCAGGGCCGATTTCTTGATTTCCTCCAGCGTCGCCGATGCGCCGGTGTCGCCGGCCTCCATCGACTCGTGCCAGGATCGTTCGTTGGAGGCGGTTTCGACCTCGGGCGCCGTACCGCGGGCAAAACTGGTGCGCAGTGCATCGCCGGGCGTCATGCTGTTGCCGAGCAGGATGTCGGCGCGCCGCACGTTGTCCTCGATCTTGAACCATTCGGCGGGCCATCGATCGAGCGGGACCTGCTTGTGGATCAGATCCACCATCTGCCCGACGCGTTCGACGGTCATGCGGGTGATGGCGCGATAGTTCACCAAAACGGCCGGCCCCTGATCGCACATCCCGGTACAGGACGTGGTGTCGACACTGACCAGCAGGTCTGCCGAGACGCGGCCGGGTTCGAGCCAGAGCTTCTGGCACATGGCCTGCATCAGGTCGATGTTGCCGAGCAAGCGGTCGGTGATGTTGTCGCTCCACAGCACGCGGTAGCGGCCCAGCGGTTCGGTGTGAAAAAAGCTGTAGAAGCCAGCGGTGCTTTCCACCCTGGAACGCGGCCAGTCGATCCCCGCAGCTATAGCTGTCAGGGTGGACGGGGCAAGCCAGCCCAAGGCATCCTGCGTCTCGCGCAAGATCTGCATCAGGCGCGTGCCGTCGTGGCCATGCCGGGCGAGCACGGCATTGATCGTATCGGTACTGTTCATATATTTCCTCTTGCTGCACCGCAACGGGGGGGCATGCTACGCTGTCCGTACCCATGACTTTTTGCGTTAGATCAAATGATATATATAGACGAGTTTCGTGACGGCCGGTTGGCCGGCAATCTGGCGAAAGCAATCCGCGCAGAAGCCGGTGCCGACAGGTCATACGCTTTCATGGAGTTTTGCGGCGGCCATACCCATGCCATCTCGCGCTATGGCGTTAGCGACCTGCTGCCGGCCAACGTGCGCATGGTGCATGGGCCGGGCTGCCCGGTCTGCGTGCTGCCCATTGGCCGTATCGACATGGCCATCGCCCTGGCGCTCGAGCGAGCTGCAATTCTCTGCAGTTATGGCGACTGCCTGCGTGTGCCGGCATCGGCGGGCCAGTCGCTGCTGAAAGCAAAATCCAGCGGCGGCGACGTGCGCATGGTGTATTCGGCTGCCGATGCGCTGGCGATCGCCCGTGATAATCCGCAACGACAGGTGGTGTTTTTCGCCATCGGCTTCGAAACCACGACACCGCCTACCGCCGTTGTGATCCGTCAGGCTGCAGCCGCGGGCCTGAAAAACTTCAGTGTGCTGTGCTGCCACGTGCTGACGCCTGCCGCGATAGGCGCCATCCTCGATGCACCGGCAGACGCTATCCAGCTTGATGGCTTCGTCGGTCCCGCGCATGTGTCGACAGTGATCGGCAGCCGGCCGTATGAAGCTTGTGCGGCAAAATATCGCAAGCCGGTGGTGATCGCAGGCTTCGAACCGCTCGATGTGATGCAGGCGATCCTGATGCTGGTCCGCCAGGTCAATGCAGGGCGCGCCGAAGTGGAGAATGAATTTACGCGCGCCGTCACACGCGAAGGGAATCGCAAGGCGCAAGCCCTGGTGGAGGATGTATTCGAACTGCGGGCCAGCTTCGAATGGCGCGGCCTGGGTACGCTAAGCGATTCGGCGCTGGCGATCCGGGAGAAATATGCGGATTTCGATGCCGAGCGACGTTTCAGTCTGGCCTATCGTCCCGTACTCGACCATAAGTCCTGCGACTGTGGCGCCATTCTCCGCGGCATCCGGCATCCGCGCGAGTGCTCATTGTTCGCCAGCGTCTGCACTCCCGAGAATCCGGTCGGTTCCTGCATGGTTTCTTCGGAGGGGGCCTGTGCGGCGCACTACACCTACGGACGCGTCTGAGTTCGCCAGGGTTTCATCCCGCATGGGTTTCTGCGTCATGGAGTGAACGAACTAACGGCGCTGGCATCCATCGGGATGCAGCGCCGTACAGGCGAGGCTTGGACTGCTGAAGCCGCCGATGCGCTCAGGCGGGCTCAGAGGCCCTTGATGGCGGCAGACAGGCGGCTCTTGTGGCGCGCAGCGGCGTTCTTGTGGATGATGCGCTTGTCGGCAATCGAATCGATGATGCCCTGCGATTCCTTGAAGACGGCCTGGGCGGCGGCCTTGTCGCCGGCGGCAACGGCTTTGCGCACTTTCTTGATGGCAGTGCGCAACTCGGAGCGCTGGCTCATGTTTTGGGCGCGACGCTCGACAGCTTGACGGGCGCGCTTGCGGGCTTGTACGGTATTGGCCATGTATTATTCCGGCTGGATGATCGTATTGATCGTCTAGACGTCTCTAGGCGTGTCTTCTAGGCGTGTCTAGGTGATCGGTGAAAAGCGCATGATTATAATGTGGGCCGCGCACGTTTGCAAGGCGCTTTTCCATATTCGCGGCCGGGCCAGCGCCAGCGGGCATCGTTAGCCCCTCCGGGGGCGGCAAGCCGGATTGTCGGGTTCGGGAAAGCGTGTATTAGCTTTCAGTTTTCCTTGGCTTCGGAACCGTTACCATCACAGCATGAACCTGCTTCGCACCCTCGCCACGGTCAGCAGCATGACCCTGCTGTCGCGCATTCTCGGTTTCGTGCGCGATTTCGTGATCGCCCGCACCTTCGGCGCCGGCATGCTGACCGACGCTTTTTTTGTCGCGTTCAAGTTCCCCAACCTGCTGCGCCGCCTGTTTGCCGAGGGAGCCTTCTCGCAGGCCTTTGTTCCCCTCCTGGCCGAATTCCGCAACCAGCGCAGCGCCGCGGAAACCCGCCAGCTGGTCGATCGGGTGGCTACCCTGCTGTTCCTGATCGTGCTGGCGGTCGCTGCCCTCGGCGTGGTCGGTGCGCCGCTGCTGATTTACGCGACCGCACCGGGATTCGTACCCGATGCGGACAAGTTCGGACTGACCGTGACGCTGACACGCATCGTCTTTCCCTACATCCTGTTCATGTCCATGGTCGCCCTCGCTGCGGGGGTGCTCAATACCTGGAGCCGCTTCGCGCTACCCGCGTTTACGCCGGTACTGCTGAATCTTTCCTTCATCGGCATGGCACTGTTCGCGTCTCCTTATTTCGATCCGCCGGTATTGGCGCTGGCGTGGGCGGTTTTTCTCGGCGGCTTGCTGCAGTTGGCCATCCAACTGCCTGCCCTGCAGCGCATCGGCATGCTGCCACGCTTTGACTTTTCACCAGCCGATCCCGGCGTCAGGCGGGTTCTGAAGCTGATGGCTCCAGCCGTGCTGGGAGTGTCCGTCGCTCAGGTGTCGCTGTTGATCAATGTTGTTTTTGCCTCGTTTCTGGTTGCGGGGAGCGTTTCCTGGCTCTACTTCGCCGACCGCTTGATGGAGTTTCCTGCCGGGCTGCTGGGCGCGGCACTCGGCACCATTCTGCTGCCCAGCCTGGCCAAGGCCCATGCCAGTGCGGACCCACGGGAGTTTTCCGCTCTGCTCGACTGGGGGTTGCGCCTGAGTTTCCTGCTTACCCTGCCGGCCGCATTGAGCCTTGCCATCCTCGGCGTTCCCCTGATTGCCACCTTGTTTCAGTATGGCGCCTTTACGGCCAGCGACGTGCTGCAGACGCGCCAGGCGCTGGTGGCCTACAGCATCGGCCTCACCGGCATGATCCTGGTGAAGGTGCTGGCGCCCGGCTATTACGCGCGTCAGAACATCAAGACCCCGGTGAAGATCGCCCTGCTGACCCTGGCCGCTACGCAGGCCATGAACCTGGCCTTTATCGTTCCGTTCAAGCATGCCGGGCTGGCCTTGTCGATCGGTCTGGCGTCCTGTTTGAATGCCGGCCTGCTCTACTACGGTTTGCGCCAGCGCAAGGACTACATTCCCGGTCCCGGATGGGGCTTGTTCCTGTTGAAAATCGTCCTGGCCCTGGCTGTCCTGGCTGCCGTCCTCTGGATAGGCATGGGCGCTGAGGCGGACTGGCTGACTGCCCAGGCGCTTGAACGCATTACGCGCCTGAGCGTTCTGGTGGCAACGGGAATGGCAGCCTACCTTGCCACGCTGTTTCTGTTGGGATTCCGTTTGCGCGACTTCAGCCGGCGCGGAGCTTCCTGACTCTTTCGGATTCGCCTTCCTGCAGGCAGTCGGCAAATTGACGCCGTCCTGCCAGCGCCGACTTTCGATGCGCTGCAAAGAAAACGGGCAACCCGCAGGTTGCCCGTTTGTCCTTCTAGTTGCCTTGAATCAGATCATGCAACTGGTTACGCAACTGCTTACGCAACCAAGGGCACGATCAGCAGCGCCACGATGTTGATGATCTTGATCAGCGGGTTGACCGCCGGGCCGGCCGTATCCTTGTAGGGATCGCCAACGGTGTCGCCGGTCACGGCTGCTTTGTGCGCATCCGAACCCTTGCCACCGAAATTGCCTTCTTCGATGTACTTCTTGGCGTTGTCCCATGCGCCACCGCCGGTGGTCATGGAGA
>CAYYHO010000012.1:0-13817 GCA_964471725.1 uncultured Methyloversatilis sp.
TTTCTTGGCCCCTTGAGGGGAGAAACGAGCGGAGCGAGTTTTTCGGGGTGGGTTCTCATTGGGCGCGCAGAAAGGACAGGATGGCGTCCATCGCATCCTCGCCGTAGAGGTTGTGAAAGAAGTGGTCGGCGCCAGGCACGACCGCTTTCCGCACTCGCTTGCCATCGATGGACGGGCTCAGCCTGTTCTCGGCATCGCGCACGATCTCGTCGCCGCCGGCGATCACCACCAGGGTCGGGGTGGCGATTCGTTTGAGCAGTTCGGGGGTGTCGTTCTGCGCAGCGAGGCCGTAATAGGAGCGGAAGGCCGCAGCACTGACGGCCGTTTGATCGCAATTCAGGAAACCAACCTTGTCGAGGCGGGTGCCGCCCTTGCCGGCCTTGACCAGGTCGTTCGCTTGCGCCAACAGGGGCTCGATCGGCGCATTGAAACGCGCGCGATAGCGCTCCGGTTCGGCGAGGTCGCGGGCGATGGCCGGCGCCAGCAGCACTACCGTCTTCACCAGCGGGTGGGGTGTGCCGGCGGCGAACCAGGCAGCCTGGTGGCCACCGCGCGAAAAGCCGAAAAGGACCACGCTGCCGGCGCCCTGTCGCTTCAGCCAGTCGAGCCAGGCGCCGATCTCTGCCAGAGCATCTTCGGCGCGATGGTCGCTGGGCAGCGCGCAGTCGAACATGCCGCGCCGGCCGTCGAGGCCGAGCGAGAAATTGACGGCCAGGGTATTGAAGCCTTGGTCGTTGAACTGGCGGCCGAACTGTCGCATGATGCCCATCTCGTTGTGGGCCATGGTGCCATGCAGCATCAGCACCACGCCGTCCGCGAGGGTTTTGTTCTCGGCCAGTGTCAGCTTGCCGAGCAGGTTCGGTTTGCCGGCGACGGATGCATGGGGCAGGAAGATTTCCTTCTCGGCGGCGACCGCGGGAACCGCAGCGGCAATCAACAATGCGCAGGCTGCGGTGCGCAGGGTAGTGCGGTGCAGCAGGCGGGAAAGCGTTTCAAAATGCGGCATGGTCTATCCTTCCAGAAGGTGATATTGACCGGTAGACGTCAAGGGCGTTTGAATTATTCCGCGCTTCAAGTGGAATAAAACCCGGTGCTGTTGCGTCTTTAGGGGTAAGGACAACAAATGGGCCCTGATATGAGCTGGTTTCAAACACGACAGCAGCGCGAAATGGTCAAGCGGATCGAGGCCAGCAGGGATCGCGTGTTCCGGGTGGCGTTCGCCTGGTGCCATGATGCCGACCTCGCCGATGACCTCACCCAGGATGCCTTGTCGCGCGGCCTGGTCAACGTCAATCAGTTGCGCGAGTTCGAAAAACTCAATGGCTGGCTGCTGGCGATCCTGCACCGTTGCTGGATCGATTACTTGCGCAGCCGGCGTATACACGAGGACGAGGAAACGCTTGCCGAACTGCCCTGCGAGCTGCCGGGCCCCGAGGGGTATGCCGAGACGCGCGAAACGGTCAGGCGCGTGCGTGCCGCGGTCGCGGCGCTGCCCCTGGGGCAGCGCCAGGTCGTCACCCTGGTCGATCTGGAGGAGCTTTCCTATGCGGAAGTTGCGGAAATCCTCGCGATCCCGATCGGCACGGTAATGAGCCGCATCTGTCGCGCACGGTCCGCGCTGCGCGCCCTGCTGGAAGCGGAGCCGGTGCGCAAGGAAAATTATCTGAGGTGTGTTAAATGAGTACGATCAAGCGAAGCAAGGATTTTTCCGACGAGCAGCTGAACGCCTTCGTCGATGACGAACTCGCTGCGGCGGAGCGCGACGAGATTCTCGCGGCAATCGCCGCCGATGCCGACCTGAGCCGGCGCTTGTGCGGCCTGCGGGCGAGCAAGGACCTGCTGCATCATGCCTATGGGCGCGACTGCGTTCCCTTGCCGCGCCGGGTGCGGGGCCGGCGTCCGACGCAATACTGGAAGGGTGCCCTGGCGGCGAGCGTGGTGCTGGTGACCGGCATCCTCATCGGCGTGCAGAGCCAGCGCGGCGCGCATCCCCTCGAAACGGTCGCGGCATCCCTGGAGTGGGCCAGTTCTTTTTTCGTGGTCCAGCCCACCCGCATCTTGGTGCATCTGGATCATTCCGACCCTGAGCACATGGAGGCTGCCCTCGACCTGGCCGATGCCTATCTGGCCCAGTCGCCCGGCGCCAAGGTCGATCTGGTTGCCAACAACAACGGCATCGACCTGCTGCGTGCCGACAGGACGCCGCAGGGGGTGCGCATCATCGACCTGCAGGCGCGCTACAAGAACAACATCTCCTTCGTCGTCTGCGAGCGGGCGATTGCGCGCTTCAAGAATGAAGGCGAGACCGTGGTGCTGGTGCCGCAAGCCGTGACCACCCATAACGCCGTCGCCTATATCGCCAGCCATTTGCAGCAGGGCTGGATTTATGTCAAGGCATAAGAAAAACATTTGTCGCAGAGTGGAATCGATGGGCGGGTGCGCGGGTGTCCGGCCATGCTCCAACCGAAGTTCTTTTCGTCGTATTTATAGTTGAATGCAACCAATAGAGGAGAAACGTCATGAATAATGCATGTCAATCTTTGCCGCGCCGCCAAGCGCTCAAGATGTTTGGTGCGACCACGCTGGTCGCCGGCTTGACAACGTTCGGCCTGGCCCCTGGCCTGTCTTTTGCCGCTACCGGCCCCGGCACGCCGAAGCCTGACGAGAAGGTAGAGCAGACGCTGGAGCGCCTGTTCGGCAAGCGGCCGATCCAGGCGGCCGGAAACCGGCTCAAGGTCGAAATTCCGCTGATCGCCGAGAACGGTTCGGTCGTGCCGGTGCGGGTCGATTCAACCCTGCCCATGGAGGCCAACAACTACGTCAAGAACATCTACATCATCGCCGACAAGAATCGTCGCCCGCTGAATGCGCGCTTCGGCCTGACGCCGGATTCCGGCAAGGTGTCGCTGGCGACCAACGTGCGTCTCGGCGGCACCACCGATGTGCGCGTCATCGCCGAAATGAGCGACGGCACCCTTTGGCAGCACAAGCAGGAAGTCAAGGTTACGGTTGGCGGCTGCGGCGGCTAAGGCGCGAGGGCGCGATCACTGAATCGATAACCAATTAAACATACGGAGAACAATAGATGTCACAAGTACGTATCAAGGCGCCGGAAAAGGCCAAAGCGGGAGATGTGATCACGGTGCGTGTGCTGGTCACTCACCAGATGGAGCCGATGCGCGTCGAGGGAGGCAAGATCGTCGAGAAGAACTACGACTTCATCCACAAGGTGGAAGCCACCTACAACGGCAAGCTGGTGTTCGAGGCCGAGACTTCGCAGGCAGTCAGCCAGAACCCGTTTTTCTCCTTCGCGGTCAAGGTGATGGAGCCCGGCAAGGTCAAGGTGAACTTTTTCGACACCGAGGGCAAGACCTACACCGGGGAGGCGGAAGTCAAGTTCTGATTCATCGTCCCGATGCGGCGGCGCACAAGCCGCCGCAGCCGACAGCGGAACCAACAAGCCGCCGGCCATGACCGGTGGCGCGAAGAGACTAATGAGCCTGAGGAGGGCAAACATATGAATAACGGGTTGATACTCGCCATTGCCGTTGCCGGAGCTGCCTTGCTGGCCACGGGTTGCGGCAGCGACCGGTTCGTCAGCACCGAAATCAGCCGGGCGACGCCGGAGGGCGCCGGCAGGATCGTGGACGGCAAGCAGGTGCGTTACGGCACCGAACCGTTCTCGCGTGAGCGTGTGGACTGGTCGGACTGGTCGAATTACCGTACCGAAAAGCCGTTCCCGCCGCCGCAGAAGGTCACCATGCCCAGGAACCTGAAGGGTGATCCGGTCGAGGGCCGCAAGCTGTACATGGCGCGCAATAAGGCGCCTTGCACCGGCTGCCACCTGATCCGCGGCGAAGATGTCTGGCCGGCCGGCAACATCGGCACCGACCACCAGCAGATCGGCGATCGTTACGACACGCCGGAACTCGAAGATGTGCTCTACCAGTATATCTACGATGCACGCGTCATCAACCCGCAAAGCTTCATGCCGCCTTGGGGAGCGGCTGGCCTGTTTACGCCGCAGGAGATCGTCCATATCGTCGCCTTCCTGAAGACCCAGGCCGGACCGATAACGCCCGAGAAGGATCCGGCGCGCGATCCGAATACGCGTGCCCGTCCGCAATACTATTTCGGCGACAACCTCGACCCGACCAACAACCCGGCGGTCATTGACGCCGAAGGCGCGATCGCGATCTGGAACAAGAAGGGCAGCACGGGCAAATCCTGTGCCGACTGCCACAAGGGCATCGAGTCGATGAAGGGCATCGCGGCGCAATATCCCAAGTACGTCAAGACCTATCGCCGCATCATGTCGATCCAGGATATGCTGGCCTGGCATGGCGCCGATGACACGGGACTGTCCCTGCTGGCGCAGAGCCCGGACAACATCAACCTGAGCTTGTTGATCCGCATGCAGTCGAACGGCATGCCGGTGAATGTCGACGTCACCAGTCGCCACGCAAAAGCGGCCTTCAAACGCGGCGAAGCGCGTTACTTTCAGCGCATCGGCAAGCGCAACCATGCCTGCGCCGATTGCCACGAAGCCGACCGCGGCGGCGACAAGTTCCTCGGCGGCCGTTTGCTGGGCCTGAAGACCGACGGCCTGACTCGCCATTTCCCGACCCTGCGCACCAACTTCGGCGAGGTCTGGGATATGCGCAAGCGCATGCAGTGGTGCACCCTGCCGCTCGGCATGAACTACCTGCCCGCCGACGCCGTCGAGTACGCGGAGATCGAGCTGTACCTGACCTCGTTCGACAACGGCAAGGTAATCAGCGCGCCGGGCATGCGCCACTGATCTGCGCATCAAAGTAGCGGGTGCGATGGCCGTGCTCGAGGCTGTCGCACCTGTCCTGAATACATTCCAATAATAAACAAGGAAGCCCCAATGGAGACCACACGCCGGGATTTCGTCAAGCTGCTCGCCATTGCCGGCGGCATCGGCCTGACCGATCCAAGCCGCCTGCTGGCGGCGATGACGCCGGAAAGACTGCTGGATTTCAAGTCCTACGGCAACGTCACCCTGCTGCACATGACCGACAGCCACGCCACGCTGGAGCCGGTTTATTTTCGTGAGCCGGACACCCTGCTCGGCATCGGCTCGGAAAAGGGCAAGCCGCCTTTCCTCACCGGCCAGGCCTTCCTCGACCACTACGGCGTCAAGCGCGGCACAGCGGCGGCCTACTCGCTGGCGAACCTCGACTTCACCGAACTGGCACACCGCTTCGGCCGCATGGGCGGTTACGCCCACATCGCCGCGCTGGTCAAACAGGTGCGTGCCGAGCGGCCCGGCAAGACCTTGCTGCTCGATGGCGGCGACACCCTGCAGGGCTCGGCGACCTCGTTGTGGACCAATGCCGAGGACATGGTGCAGGCCATCAACCGGCTCGGCGTAGACGTGATGTGCCCGCACTGGGAATTCACCTTCGGCATCGACCGCGTCAAGGAAATATTCGGCGACAAGGACCAGCGCGGCAGCTTCAAGGGCGAGTTCGTCGCCCAGAACGTGATGGACGTTTCCTGGGGCCCTCCCGGTGAGCCGGTGTTCAAGCCCTACGTGATCCGCGAACTCGGCGGTGCGCGCATCGGCATCCTCGGCCAGGCTTTTCCCTATACGCCGATCTCGCATCCCTTGCGCTTCGTGCCGAACCTGTCCTTCGGCATCCGCGACGAGCAGGCGCAACAGTGGGTCGATGAACTGCGCAACGAGAAGAAGGTGGACGCCGTCGTCCTCCTGTCGCACAACGGCGTCGCCGTGGACATGAAAATGGCCAGCCGGGTGCGCGGCATCGACGTCATTCTCGGCGGCCACACCCATGACGGCATCCCGCAACCGATCAAGGTCGGCCAGACCCTGGTCATCAACTCCGGCGCGCATGGCAAGTTCCTCACGCGCCTCGATCTCGACGTGCGCGACCGCAAGGTGCACGGTTTCCGCTTCAAGCTGATCCCGGTGCTGTCCCAGCACATCCCGGCGGATGCCGAGATGAGTGACCTCATCAAGCAGGTGCGTGCGCCCTATGCCGAGAAGCTGGCCGAAAAGCTCGCTGTTTCCGACACCCTGCTGTACCGGCGCGGCAATTTCAACGGCACCTTCGACGAGGTGATCCTCGATGCCCTGATGAAGCGCTACGATGCCCAGGTGGCCTTCTCGCCCGGCTTCCGCTGGGGCGTTTCACTGCTGCCGGGCAATCCCATCACCCTCGAGGAGGTTTATAGCCATACCTCGCTGACCTATCCGAATACCTGGTCGCGCGACATGACGGGCGCCGAGATCAAGACGGTGATGGAAGACGTGGCCGACAACCTGTTCAACAAGGATCCCTATTACCGGCAGGGTGGCGACATGGTGCGCGTCGGCGGCGTGTCCTACAGCATCACACCGGAGCGTCCTCTCGGCCAGCGCATCTCCGACCTGAGCATCGGCGGCCAGCCGGTGGATGCCGACAAGCGTTACCGGGCGGCGGGCTGGGCCAGCATGGGCGAGGTGGATGGTCCGCCGGTGTTCGACGTCGTCGCCGAGCACCTGCGCAACGTCAAGCAGGTCCGCATCGATCCCAAGTCGCGGGTCAAGGTCAAGGGCGCCTGAGATGAACTCCCTGTGCGTAAGCCTGGCGGGTTTGGCCCTGCTGCTGTTTGCCCAGAGCGGGGTCGCGCAAACTGCGGCACAGACCCGCGATCCCGACAGCCACTTCTTTCAGACCAGTTTCCGCGACCTGCCGGAGGAGTTGCAGCTGGCGAATGCGGAAGGCAAGAAGGGCCTCGCTATCATGTTCGATGCCGAGGACTGCCCGCCCTGCCGGCGCATGAAGCGCGACATCCTCAACCAGGCGCGGGTGCAGGATTATTACCGCAAGCACTTCCGCGTCCTGCAGATCGATTTCAACGGCGACCGCGAAGTGGTCGACCTGGCCGGGAAACAATTTACCGAGAAGGTCTATTCTCAAAAAGGCGCCCGCATTCGCGGCACCCCCAGTTTCCAGTTCATCGGCCCCAAGGGCGAGGAATTGGCGCGTCACTACGGCGAGATCCGCAACGTCGATGAGTTCATCGGCTTGGCGGAATTCGTCGTCAGCGGCGCTTATCGGGAGACGAAAGGCGACTATCGCCAGTACCGCGCCAAAACACAGCCGGCAGTGAATCGCTGAGTGGCGGCCGGCGTTCTTGCCGAACCGACACGCCCGGGTTGGGGCATACAATGCTGCGCTGAACGCGTCCCGCAGGGATGTGTGCGTCTACCAGGGAACGGGACCATGAGCGCCAACAGCAATCCGAACAGCATCCGTCTGCATGCCAGCGACAATGTCGTCGTCGCCCGCGCCGACCTGGCATCCGGCACGTCTGTCGAGGGCATCGCCACCACCCAGGCCGTGCCACGCGGCCACAAGGTGGCCACCACCGCGATCGCGCGCGGCGCCGTGGTGCGCAAGTACGGCCAGATCATCGGTTTCGCCAGCACCGATATTCAGCCGGGCGAGCATGTCCATGGCCACAACACGGCGTTCGGCGACTTCGACCGCGACTATGCCTTCGGCGCCGATGCGCGCCCCGCCGATCTTGTTCCGGCAGCCGAGCGCGCCCGATTTCAGGGCTACGTGCGCGCCGATGGCCGGGTCGGCACGCGCAATTTCGTCGGCGTGCTGGCCTCGGTGAACTGCTCCAACTCGGTCGCGCGCCTGATCGCCGACGCATTTGCCGGCGACAAGCTGGCCACCTGGCCGCACGTGGATGGCGTCGTCGCGCTGCCGCACCAGACCGGCTGCTGCATTCCGCTCGACGGCGACACCCACGGCAACCTCGAACGCACCCTGGTCGGCCATGCCCGCCACCCGAATTTCGCCGGCGTGCTGCTGGTCGGCCTCGGCTGCGAGGTGGCGCAGATCGACGCCATGCTGGAGCGTTACGGGCTGCAGAAAAGCCCGACCCTGCACACCCTGGTGATCCAGGAGCAGGGCGGCACGGCGGCCACCGTCGCGGCGGGCATCGCGGCGGTGCGCGAGATGCTCGCCGTTGCCGAGACAGCACGGCGCACCCCGGTCGACGCCAGCCACCTGATGGTGGCGCTGGAATGCGGCGGTTCGGACGGCTATTCGGGCATCACCGCCAACCCCGCGCTCGGCGCGGCGGTGGACCTGCTGGTGCGCCACGGCGGCACGGCGATCCTCGCCGAGACCCCGGAAATCTACGGCGCCGAGCATCTGCTGACGCGCCGCGCCGCGAGCCGTGCGGTCGGCGAGAAGCTGATCGCCCGCATCAACTGGTGGGAACAGCATACTGCTGCGAACCAGGCGCGCATGGACAACAACCCGACGCCCGGCAACAAGCAGGGCGGCCTCACCACCATTCTGGAAAAGTCGCTGGGGGCCGCCGCGAAAGGCGGCACCAGCATGCTGATGGACGTGTATCGGTACGCCGAGCCGGTGACGGCGCGCGGTTTCGTCTTCATGGATACGCCCGGCTACGACCCGGCATCGATCACCGGCATGGTTGCGGGCGGCGCCAATCTGACCTGCTTCACCACCGGACGCGGCTCGGTGTATGGCGGCAAGCCGGTGCCCAGCCTGAAGCTGGCCACCAATACACCGATGTTCGAACGCATGCGCGACGACATGGACCTGAACTGCGGCACCATTGCTGATGGCACGGTGTCCACCGCCGCGATGGGCGAACGGATCTTCCAGTTGATCCTCGAGACCGCTTCGGGTCAGCGCTCGAAGAGTGAAAGCCACGGCATCGGCGACCTGGAGTTCTGTCCCTGGCAGACCGGTGCAGTGATGTAATTCATTCCGCCGCGGCGCCGAGACGGCCGGAACGGAAATCATCCATGGCCTGGCGGATTTGCTCTTCGGTGTTCATGACGAACGGGCCGTGTTGAACTATCGGTTCATTCAGGGGGTGTCCCGCGATCAGCAGCACTTGGGCAGCCTCGCCGGCTTCGAGCCGCACGCCGTCGGCCTGCGGCTCGTTGGCGAGTATCGCCATGCGCTGTGCTGCAATGTTTTTCCCGGCAACAGTCACCGCGCCGCGATAGGCATAAATGAAGGCATTGTGCGCGGCCGGCAGGGGGTGGGCAAAGCGGCTCCCAGCCGGCAGGTGCAGGTCGAGATAGAGCGGCGCCGTTGCCGCGCGCGTGACGGCGCCGGTCATGCCATGGCTTTCGCCGGCAATCACGGTTGCCGCAACACCCGCATCGGTGACGAAGCGTGGCAGTTCGGCAGCCGCGATGTCACGGTACCAGGGCGCGCAGAGCTTGTCGCGGGCGGGGAGGTTCAGCCAGAGCTGGAAACCTTCCATCCGGCCTTCTTCCTGCTGCGGGATTTCTGAATGGATCACGCCGCGCCCGGCCGTCATCCACTGGACGTCGCCGTTGCCGAGCAGGCCCTCGTTGCCGGCGCTGTCACGATGGCGCATGCGCCCGGCGAGCATGTAGGTGATGGTTTCGAAACCGCGATGGGGATGGTCCGGAAAGCCGGCGATGTAGTCGTCCGGATCGTCGCTGCCGAAGGTATCGAGCATCAGGAAGGGGTCGAGCCGGCGTTGCAGGTCCTGGGTCAGCACCCGCGTCAGTTGCACGCCGGCGCCGTCCGAGGTGGCCTTGCCGACCACCACGCGCTCCACGGAGCGCGACCGCCTGATCTGTTCCGACTGCCTGGTGGGAAGTGTCATGTTGGGATCTCCGATATCCACTGTAACTAGATGCATGATTGATCCGGAGATTTCAACCCTGCCACTGGTGCAGGATTCAGGCGCCCATGGCCATCAGCGTTGTGTTGCCGCCGGCGGCGGTGGTATTCACGGTGAGCACCCGTTCGGCCAGCATCCGGTAGGCGGGATACAAGCCGGATTGTCGGCCGGGGCGGAACAAGGGGATCAGTGCGCCTGGCGACGCGGCGAGTTGCCGGGCGATGGCGGTGGCGACGCCATCGTCGGCATCGCACAGGACGCCGGCCAGGCCGCTGTAATCGCCTGCCGCCTGCAACCCGATGGCGCCGCGCAACTCCGGCGGCAGGCTGCCGAGCAATAGCCGGCTGACCATGTTGTCGCCGAGCACCGCCCGGTTGTCGGTGGCGAAGAGCGCGGCAAGCTGGTGGAGCAATGCGGCCTCATCGCTGGCCAGGCAGAGCATGCGGCCGCGGCCGGCAAACGTCTGCGTGTTGGTTTCCCCGGTCGGGCCGGGCAGCGCGATGGAGGCATGGCGCAGGCTGGTCGATGCGTAACGGGCACACCAGCCGGCCAGGGCCTGCTGGCCAGAGGCTGCCGCCCAGGCGGCCAGGCGGCGCAAGGGGGCATCCGCATCGTGCGGGGGGGCGACGGTCGTGCAGCCGATGTCTGCGGCCGTCACTGCCTCGCAGTCGGCCAGGCGAGGTAGATACAGCGGCCCGCCCGCCTTGGGTCCGGTGCCCGACAGGCCTTCGCCGCCGAACGGCTGCACCCCGACCACGGCGCCGATGATGTTGCGATTGACATAGAGGTTGCCGACCCGGGCGCCGGCGGCAACCCGATCGATGGTTTCGTCGATGCGGCTTTGCAGGCCGAGGGTGAGGCCGAATCCCATGGCGTTGATCGCTTCGACCAGGCGGCCCAGCTCGTCGCCCGCGAAACGCAGCACATGGACGACCGGGCCGAAGACTTCGTGCTGCAATTCCGCGAGGGACTCGATCTCGATCAGGGTGGGCGGCACGAAGCAGCCGGCGCTGCACCCAGCGGGCAGCGGCAACTGGTGGATGCGCCGGCCACGGGCGCGCATGCGCCCGATGTGTTCGAGCAGGCCGGCATGCGCGTCGGCATCGATGACCGGTCCGACGTCGGTGGCGAAGCGTGCCGGATCGCCGATGGACAATTCCGCCATGGCGGCCTTGAGCATGCCGAGCACGTGATCGGCGATGTCGCCTTGCAGGCAGAGCACCCGCAACGCCGAACAGCGCTGGCCGGCGCTGTCGAAGCCGGACAGCATCACGTCCTGGACCACCTGTTCGGGCAAGGCGGTCGAGTCGACGATCATCGCGTTCTGGCCGCCGGTTTCGGCGACCAGGCGCACCCCGGGGCGTGCCGCCGTGGCCTGGTTGATCAGGCGCGCGACGGCGTGCGAGCCGGTGAACACCACCCCGGCAACGCGCGGGTCGGCGGTGAGTGCCGCACCCACGGTCTCGCCGCGTCCCGGCAGGCACTGCAGCACATCGGCGGGAATGCCGGCGGCATGGAACAGGCTGACCGCCAGGCAGGCGATCAGCGGTGTCTGTTCGGCCGGCTTGGCGATCACCGGGCTGCCGGCCGCGAGGGCAGCGCTGATTTGCCCGACGAAGATGGCGAGCGGGAAATTCCAGGGGCTGATGCAGACCACCGGTCCCGCTGTGTGTGCTGTGTGTGCTGTGTGGGCAGGGAAATTGCCGTGCGCGCTGCGCAACTGCACCGCGTAGTAACGACAGAAATCGACCGCCTCGCGTAATTCGGCCACGGCATTGCCCCAGCTCTTGCCGGCTTCGCGGATGCACAGGCCGAGCAGTTGCGTGCGGCGCGCCTCCAGCAGGTCGGCCGTGCGCAGCAGGGCCGCCGCGCGTTCGTCCGGCGGCGTTCGCTGCCAGCGCAAGGCGGCGTGCTCGGCCTGCTGCAACGCCTGTTCGACCGTGGCCAGGTCCGCTTCGCACACGGTGCCGACGCGATCCTGGCGCCGGGCCGGATTCAGCACCGGCAACGGCGTGCTGGCGGACCGGTGCGGTGCGGGCAGCATGGGCTGGGCCTGCCACTGCCTGTCGGCCAGGGCGGACAGTTCTGCTTCGAGGCCGGCCAGGACGGTTTCATCCGCCAGGTCGAGGCCCATCGAATTGACGCGTTGCGCGCCGAACAGGTCGCGGGGCAGGGGGATCGCCGGGTGGCGCGTGCCGCCTTCGCGCTGCAGCTTATCGAGCGGGTCCTCGATCAGTTCAGCGATGGAAACCGCCGGGTCCACGAGGCGATGCACGAAGGAACTGTTGGCGCCGTTCTCCAGCAGGCGGCGCACCAGGTAGGGCAGCAGGGTCTCGTGCGTCCCCACGGGGGCATAGATGCGGCAGCGCTGGCCGAGCCTGTCCGCACCGATCACATTGTCGTAGAGCTGTTCGCCCATGCCGTGCAGGCACTGGAATTCGAAGTCGTCGATGCGCCTTTCCCGCGCGGCCTGCATGACGGCGGCAAGGGTGTGGGCGTTGTGGGTGGCGAACTGCGGATAGACGGCATCCGGCGCGGACAGCAGGCGATGGGCACACACCAGATAGGAGAGGTCGGAATGGTGCTTGCGGGTGAATACCGGATAGTCGGCCAGGCCGTCGATCTGGGTGCGCTTGATCTCGGCGTCCCAGTAGGCGCCCTTGACCAGCCGTACCATCAGCCGCCGCCGGTTGCGCCGCGCCAGGTCGACCAGCAGGTCGATGACGGCCGCGCCGCGCTTCTGGTAGGCCTGGACGACGAAGCCGAGGCCGTCCCAGCCGGCCAGTGCGGGATCGGCGGCCAGCAGGGCAAGCAGGTCAAGGGAGAGTTCGAGCCGCTCGGATTCCTCGGCATCGATGTTCAGGCTGATGTCATGCCCTTTGGCGAGCAGCATGAGCTGCCGCAGCCGTGGCCCGAGTTCGTCGAACACGCGCGCCTTCTGGCTGCGGGTGTAACGCGGGTGCAGGGCGGAGAGCTTGACGGATATGCCGGGCCCGGCCACCGGGCCGCGGCCGTCGCTGGCCGCGCCGATGGCGTGGATGGCCGTTGCGTAGGCGGAAAAATAGCGGTCGGCATCCGCCTGCGTCAGAGCCGCCTCGCCGAGCATGTCGAACGAATGGGTGTAGCCGCGCCGGGCGTTGGCCTCGCTGCGCTTGAGGGCGTCGGCGATGGTCTCCCCCATGACGAACTGCTGGCCGAGCAGGCGCATGGCAAAGTCGACGCCTTTGCGGATCAGCGGTTCGCCGCCCTTGGCGAGGGTGCGGCTGAGCGCTTGGCCGAGCCCGGCATGATTGTGGCTGGCGACCAGCTTGCCGGTCAGCATCAGGCCCCAGGTGGCGGCATTGACGAAGGGGGAGGGGCTGCTGCCGAGATGGGACTGCCAGTCGCCGCGGCCGATCTTGTCGCGGATCAGGCGGTCGACGGTGGCCTTGTCGGGAATGCGCAGCAGGGCTTCGGCCAGGCACATCAGGGCGATGCCTTCCTGGCTCGACAGCGAAAACTCCTGCATCAGGTGATCGACGCCGCTCGCCCCGCTGCGTTGCTCGCGCACCGCCTCGACCAGCTTTCGGGCCATGGCCATGGTGGCATCCGGCGCTGCGCGGGTCTGTGCCAGTTCCCCGGCCAGCGCAGTCACGCAGGTCGCCTCGTCGCACCGATGGGCCCGACGCAGCGCCGCTCTCGATAGGCCTGTCATGCCCATGTCCTACTTCGCGAGTTGGCCGAGGGGCAGTGCCGCGGAGTCTTTCACCTCCTCCATGACCGGGTAGCTGTGGGTTTCGCGAATGCCGGGGATGCCCGAGAGCACTGCGCCGAGAAAATTGCGGTAGGCCGTCATGTCCGCCAGGCGCACCTTGAGCAGGTAGTCGAAACCGCCGGCAACCATGTGGCATTCCTGGACTTCCGGGATGGCCAGCACGGCACGCCGGAAATTGTCGAACACTTGCTGGGATGTCCTGTCGAGGCTGATCTGGATGAATACGGTCAGCCCCAGGCCCAGTGCTGCCGGGGCAAGGATGGCGGCGTAGCCCTTGATGAAGCCATGCGCTTCGAGGGACTTGACCCGCTCCAGACAGGGCGTCGGGCTGAGGCCGACTTGCCTGGCGAGCGCGACATTGGTGATCCGTCCATCA
>CAYYHO010000013.1:0-13782 GCA_964471725.1 uncultured Methyloversatilis sp.
CAAGGTGTCCCTGCTGAGAATGCGGCCCAAGGCGGTTGCAGTCAAATGAAGTCCTCGTTGAGTCCGTTCCCCGCCAATTCTAGATCCTGCTCACGCTCGGCAAGGTCCGCCAACAATACGCCTGTCATGATAACAGACGCGCATCGGGCACATTTGCAGGCTACACGTATGCAAGCTATTTTGGCTGGTGATAGTGCTTCGTGGTTGCAATGCTTCAGGCATTCACTCCAATTTCTTCAGATAATCCTTGGTGAATATCTTGTCGGGCAGGTCGCGCAGTTTCATGCCTTGATAATCGAGCACGGATTGCTCCCCTGCTTTCAAGGCGTCTTCCATGACCAGGCGCGTGGGCCTCAGCTTGCCCGCCATGACCTGGTAGTTTTCATAGCTGCAACGCTTCAACAGACGGTTCGAAAGCGAATAAAACTCCGCTTTCAAGGGCCATGAATTCTTTTGATTGACCCAGTACATGACGCGCTGGTAAGTCACGCCACGATCGATTGCCTTGAGTTCAAGGACATGGTACAGCTCGTTGCCGATCGTTTCGACGCCTACGATGCGCGGTACATAATCCCCGGCGAAATTCGCCCGGGCCAGATCGCCGTTGGCGACCTGGCCCGTCAGTCTTTGCGCGAACGACAGACGGATCGGCTGCGAGACTTCCGGCATAAATACCCACAGATCGCGGCCTTTCATCAGCATGATCTGCCCGCGGTCCGCTACCGGCTCGGTGACCATGACAATGCTATTTTCGCTGCCCTTGGAAAGCACGCGGTACTTGCGGCTTTCGCTGGTCTTGTCGGCAAAAGTTGTTGTGATGCCGACGTCGACCTGGAAACCTTCGGCGGGAAAGCGAATCAGGTCTGCCTTTTCCACTATGGCCTGCGCTTCGGGATCGACAGCCACCTGCCCGCGCGCAGGCTCAGCCAGCATGCTGCCGCCCAATCCCGCAACCAGCGCAGCCGTCATAATCCAGCGTGATTTGGCATAGAATCCAGCAGTCGTCATTTTTCACGGGCTCCGTCAGGCGTGTTTATGACCGTTTGTTCCGACAGCGAGGTGCCATGGCGATGAATGTCGTCCGTGTCGAGCATGTCTCCAAGGACTACCAGCTGGGGGAGCAGCGGGTTCGCGCGGTCAATGATATCTCGCTGTCTGTGCCGCCGGGCGTTTTTCTTGCGATCGCGGGTCCTTCTGGAAGCGGCAAGACGACCCTGCTGAATCTCATCGGCTGCATCGACCGCCCAAGCAGCGGCAGCGTTTTCATCGATGAGCACAACGTCGATGGCATGACCGGCAACCAACTGGCGGCGCTGCGCCTGCGCTCCATAGGCTTCATCTTCCAGACTTTCAACCTTTTGCCGGTGCTGTCGGCAGCGGAGAACGTCGAATACCCGCTCTTGCAGAGAGTCGACCTGACGGCTGCGGAGCGGCGCGAGCGGGTGGGGCACTTTCTGGAAGTCGTAGGTTTGGCGGATCGCCGGAACAATCGCCCGAATCAGTTGTCCGGCGGCCAGCGCCAACGCGTGGCGATCGCGCGCGCCCTGGCCGGATCGCCCAGCATCGTCCTCGCCGATGAGCCGACCGCGAACCTCGACAAGAAGACGGGTGTCGGCATCCTGAAGCTCATGAAGCAGATCAATGAGCAGTTGAAGACAACCTTCATCTTCTCGACACATGACCATCGGGTGGTCGACATGGCGGATCGCCTGGTCCGGGTCGAGGATGGCGGGGTACAAGCCCTGGGCATTCGGCGGGAGGGCAAATGGCTGCTGGCCCGCGTCCAGCAGCCCAACGAGAGCGGGGCCACCGGCGCCGCGCGCGATATTCTTTCCGAAAGGAGGCAGATGTCATGACGAAGCTCATAACGGCGCGCAGGATCGCGCCACCTCTGCTATTCGTCAGTCTTGCACTTGCTGCACAGACCGGCCTTGCCAATTCACGCGACGCACTATTCGACGATGCGGACGATGCCGTGCCGGCAAAGACGGGCGTCCGGACCGAAAGAAGCGCAGCGGGCCTGCAGGGCTTCGTGCAATTCGAATTGGCGCGCACGACCGCCGACCCGGCGCACTGGTCCAAGTTGCGCACACGCGGGGAATTCGCAACCCAGGGTGATTTTGGCAGTGGGATGAAATGGAAGGCCAGCGCCCGAGTCCACTACGACGCCGTTTTCGAGGCCACCGACTTCTATTCTGCAGACGTGGCCCGCAATCAACGTGCCGGTATCGCGTTGCGGGAAACCTACCTGGACGTCAGCAAAGGCGACTGGGACTTTCGCCTCGGCCGCCAACATGTGGTCTGGGGTGAAATGGTCGGACTGTTCTTTGCCGACGTGGTGTCGGCACGCGACTTGCGCGAGTTCATCCTGCCGGATTTCGACATGCTGAGAACCCCGCAATGGGCGGCTCGCGCAGAATATTTCAAGAACGATTTCCATGCCGAACTGCTGTGGGTGCCGATAGCCACCTACGACGAGATCGGCAAGCCTGGCGCCGAGTTCTATCCCTACCAGGCGGTTCCGCCCGGATTCACCGCTCAATATAAAAGCGCTGCCAGGCCGGCGCGAAACCTGAACAACGGCAATTACGGCGTCCGGCTAAGCGCTCTCAAGAATGGCTGGGACATTTCCGGTTTTTACTACCGCAGCATGGATATCCAGCAAACCTTCTACCGCGAAATCGTCGGCACGACCATGATCTTCGAGCCGAGGCACGACCGCATCAGCCAGCTGGGTGGCACACTGGCCAAAGATCTAGGCAGCGCAGTGCTGAAGGGCGAAGCGGTCTATACGCGCGGGCGCAAATTCGCAGTGCTGAATCCGAGCATGCCGGACGGCCTCGTTGCGCAGCACACACTGGACTGGGCAGCGGGTCTCGACTTCAGCCTGCCCGCCGATACGCGCCTCAACGTGCAACTGTTCCAGCGGATGTTCTTCGATCATGATGCGGCAATCATTCCGGACCGGCACGAAAACGGCTACAGCCTGCACCTGAACAGGAAGATCGGCAGCAAATGGGAGGCGCAGGCGACCATCATCGCCAGCCTGAACAGAACCGACTGGCTGCTGCGCCCACGCGTGCAGTGGAACTTCGAGAAGAATTGGCGCCTGCTGGCCGGGATCGACATCTTCAAGGGGCCGCCGCTCGGCATGTTCGGCCAATATGACAGCCGCGACCGGGTCTACTCGGAGTTGCGTTACAGCTTTTGAACTAATGCATGAACTGCGACGGGTGATCGAGATCGCCATATGTCATGCCCGCGGTAAGCGCCTTGATGAAAGTGTTCCAAACCACGTCAGGCTCCCCCAGATTGAAGGCGAAGACGTCATGGGCGCCATTGACATGGTCGCGCACCGCCATCGCCTTGATGGTGGACACATCATTGCGACCCAACTTGACCGTGGCATCGCTCCAGATGTGCAAAGGCAGCGGATCTGCCGATTTGGCCTGGAAGCCATACCTGGATACCTCGACTACCTGTATCGCATAAGGTGCTTTCCGGCTGTTGCCCGCGACCCGCAGATGACCAGGGCACTTGAAGGAATAGCGGCCACATTGGCGGTGTCGGCGGCCATCGGCGCCCACCGGCAACTCGGGCAATACGGGAGCGTATTCCGGCAGATCGTAGATCGAGTGCAGCAAGCCTTTCTCGTGATCGTCAAGCGCGGCGAAGCCGCTGGTGCGCACGTTGAAGAAATAATCCAGCAACTCCGGCGTCAACACCGGGTCATTGGTTGTGTAATAACGTCTTTGCGGCCAGACGATGTTCGGCAAGTTGATCCGGGTGAAGTAGGCATGGAGGTTCTTGCGTGGGGCCTTCGCGCCGTAAACATGCTGGAATAACGCGGGCGCGTGCAGCAGGTCAAGCCAGGCGCCGATAGCGGGGGCACCGTTGGCGAAATCGTACTTTTCGACAACGTTCGCCGTCAGGCGTTGGAAAAACAGCAGCGATTCGTACATTTCGATGCGGTTCGGGTTGACCGCGATGACCAGATGGCGGGTATCGAAGAAGGTCGTCGAGTATTCGTACATGAACTTCATCAAGGGGAACAGGATTGCCCCGCCGGTCTTGCGAAACCGCGGATGGACGGCCAGTGCGGAAACCTCGGCAACCTTGCCTTCTTTGGCGCGCACCCCCGACAGATCGAAAATCGACTGCAACGGAAAGCCGAACACGCTGTCGTCGCGGATCAGCGACATCGTGCCGACCACCTCGCCGTCCCATTTGGCACAGAGTGTCGTGGTGGTCGGCAGCGCGTGATAGATAGTCACCCGCATGCCCGACGGATGCGGTTTCATGAAGCCGCTCTCGACGTAAGCGTCGTGCAATAACCTGAAGCAGGCTTCAAGCTCTTCCTGCGTATCCGCTATTTTCAGCTGGAGACGATCGCTGGGCGCCGGATCGCAGTCAACGAAGGATCGGTAGATAGCAAAACGGATATCCTTCGGCAACGCAGCCGTCACCTTGCGCAAAGCCTTGCGGAAAACTGGAATGAGGCCCATGTTCCTCGAATGGTTCCCGAAACAGGGTGAAGCGCTCAAGCAGCGCATCACCATCCATCGAATTGCGCCCGCGAACAAAAAGGCGCACCCTCAAAACACCCTACCCCCTTGCTTTAGAACGATCCAAGTCTAGTACATGCTTGGCAACCCATCCTGTTGCTCGACATTGACCTCTCTTGAAGAAAAAACCCGGCACGTGTGCCGGGTTATGGATGGCTTGGATGACTTAGGCCGCTCGATCAGGACTTGCCGCCGACCCTGTTTACCAGCCCCAAGGCCAGCAAGCCGGCGCCCAGCAAGAAGAGCGTTGCAGGAGCAGGCACATCATAGGAAATCGGGTCGCGCACCCACACGGCCATGTGAGAAATTTCTTGGCCATTATTGGGTACGCAAGGATCATCATGGTTGTTCCCAGTGCGAGGCATGCAGTTATAGAAATCTAAATTCGTCGTCCAGTTACCCTTGATCGAGTAGGGTTGATTCAAATCGAAGCCTGAAAGCGAATTGAAGTCGAAATCATAGACAGCCCAATATGTACTTGACTTAACAGTAAAGGCAAGATGGTCGAAAATACTCCGGGCCAAACCGATCGCTGCCAACTTCGAAACAACATCTTTATCAACAACCAAGGACCAACCACCGCCCATCACGTAGTCTTGAGTTTGTCGATAGGTAACGAATTGACCCAAATTGAATGTACCCAGTGCTGTGGTTATGTTGCTGTAACTTAAGGACCCCGAAGAACCATTCAGTATGCCCAACATGATCCAGCCCGGATCCAGTGGAGCACCGTCTCCCTTGAGGTCTTGCAACTGAGATGACTGAATGAATTGGGTCGGACTGAGCAGCCCCCCCTGGCCGTTCAGAAGGCCATCATTGTGGTAACCAAGATTCGGGTTGGGATTGAGGTAGGGCCCCTGATTACCCTGATTAACCCCGACACAACTCGTCGATGGGATAGCGGGCGTCGGATTACCTGGAAAGGAAGGTATCGTCCCTGTGTAACTCGCGCTTGGGATTGCACCAGTAATCGACCAAGACCAGACATCACAAGCATTGGCTGTCGCTGCCGATGCAGATGAGGCCATGCCGACAAGCACGGACGCCATCAAAATCTTCTTTGCAATTTTTTTCATTTTGAACTCCTTAAGCGAACACCTGACTACATGCCTAACTTAAAGCATACGCCGTGCCAGAATATATGAAGAACGTATCCTATTGTTTACAATGGTTTTATTTTAGTGATTCGCAAAGCATTCGCCTTTTGATGACTTAACTGTAAAAGTTTCCGACACCGCTGTATGACGCACAAGAAAAATGGCCCGCCGAAGCGGGCCATTTTTACAATCAATCCAGATAGGGTTATTTCATTTGACGGCGGCGAAGTGCGGCCAGGCCAAGCAGACTAATACCGGCCAGTGCAAGAGAGCCTGGTTCGGGAATGGAGTTACCTCTCACATTTCCAGTTCCAGAAACATCTGTCGGATTGGTATCCGAAATATGGAAATATGTCAGGCTCGTAGAGAAACGAAAGTCAGAACCGCCCGGTTGTGTATTCGTATCGAAATTGCTGGTAGCCAGACCACCAGCAACAACATCCCACAAACCAAGTCCACTCAACCCACCATACGTACCAAACCCCCCGTCGAGTGCAGTACCCAGGAAATTGCCGTGGCCAATTGCGGAGAGCCACAGGGTTCCATTACCTGTATTAGCCCATGTCAGCGAGTTGTAATTAGCCGGATTAACAATCTCGGCCGCTCCAACATAAAAGTTGACCGAGCCACCGGTATATGTGATTGTCGATCCAACACCCGGGATGATCGTTCCGCCGATTGGCATATAGCCAGAAAATTGGAACGTCAGTTCGCAGCCTGCTACTGCACAGAATGTTGAACTACCATTCATCGCAGTAACGATACCAAAGCCCGACAACTCGCCTGTAGTTGTATTGATGAATTGACGCATGTTGATGGACTGCGAAGTAAAGTCAGTCAACGCGTCCGGATCCCAAATCACACCACCAACATTGATCGGAACCGCCTGCGCACCTCCCGCCAGGGCCAAGGCCATCGCGGCGCCGAGGGCTGTTTTCTTGAAGGCTTTCATCATATTTCTCCTTGGTTTGTCTTAACACATCCGGCTCGCGCCGCACGCCAAACATAAAGCACGTGGCGTGCCAGATGCGTCACATAACAGACAACCAACTGTTCTATATATTATTTTTCGCAACCACCGCGCTCACTGCCTGGCCCTGACAGCGAGGGCCTGTAAAATAAATCGACAGTTGCCCGGGTCAGCCATAGCGGGAGGGGGCGATGATCCCATCCGGATCGAGTTGGCTGCGCAGCCGCTCATGGATGGCCCATGACGTCTTTGCCAATCCCGACAAGCGCTCCATGCTTTGAATGCCAACACGGTATGGGAAACAGCCGCACTGGAGCCCGGATTCCAGCAGGTCTTCGTAACAGGCCAATGCCGTCTCGCGAGCGCCGACTTTTCCGCGTTCGAAGATCAGCGGCACGGTGCTGTCGAAAATCTTGTCACTGATGCTGGTGAAGGTGATCAGCGGCTCGATGCCGTGAAGTTGTGCCACCCTGGTCACACTATCGACATAACTGCGCACGGTCGCCGGCCGCATCGGCACCAGCGGCGCATACCAGATCAGCCCGCAGCCATCGCGCGCGGGGTCGAGTGGCCCGGGGCCGGGCGGGCGCGGATTGCGCCAATAGGCCAGTGGCAGCGCCGTTTCGTTGGGGCGGCCGGCCACCAGTTCCAGCGACCTGGCCAGCGTAGCGGCAGTGCTGGCCAGACGCCTGCCCAAGCCGCCCGGCAGCAGGGTTGCCAACCGGGCCAGCCCGACCGCCTGCCCTGGGCTGAGGAATAACAAGCGGCTGGCGACACCCGACAATGCCTGACGAATTTCCTTTTGTGCAGCAGCAACCACCCGACGGGTGCCGTACAGCGTGCCGAATCCGGTCCACGGCAGGATCTGGTACTGCCGCCCAAGTTCGGCAAGCACGGTTTCGGGAATCAATCCGTCGTCATCGAGCCGGTCGGCAGGAAACGGCAC
Organism: uncultured Methyloversatilis sp.; assembly: GCA_964471725.1. Taxonomy (GTDB): domain Bacteria; phylum Pseudomonadota; class Gammaproteobacteria; order Burkholderiales; family Rhodocyclaceae; genus Sulfuricystis. The sequence goes on from CAYYHO010000013.1 coordinate 7,579, forward strand.
CGACATGGCCAGCACGCGGCGCTGGTTCATCAGGTTGATGCCGCCGACGATGCCCGGCAATTTGGCGAGGATCGTGCGTATGCGTTCGACGCAGACTTCGAGCAACCTATCGTCCGCCAGGCTGAACAGACAAACCTTGACGCATTCCGGTCGGCGCGCCAGCGCGATGCTCATGCGGGTGATGACGCCGAAATTGCTCTGGGTGAACAAACCGGCCGAATACGGGCCGATGCCCCATTTGAACAACCGCGCCAGTTCCTCCCCGCCCGCCTCGCGCAAGGCGGTGCGATAGACGGTGCCATCGGCCAGCACGGCCTCGAGATCGGTGACGGCGCCGAAGTGATCGACGTGGGGCGTAATGCCATAACCCCGTTCCAGCGCATTGCCGATGAGGCTGCATTGCGGGCCGGCTCCCGTGACAGGGACAAGGTAAGGATGGCCGCCGGCATCGAGAAACCCGGCCAGCATGCCCTGCGTGACGCCGGGTTCCAAAGTCACCACGCCCAGCTCCGCATCGAACTCGATGCCACGCAAGTCGGATAGATCGAGGATCGCGCAGTCATCCCGGACCGGCAGGGCCGTGCCGTAACCCCAGTTTCGTCCGGTACTGATCGGATAGACCGGCTGGCCATATCGACAGGCGATACGCAGGATTTCGGGAATCGTCGCGGCAGCCGCAGGCTTGACGGCGGCGACAAGGCGGCGCGTACTCCCGCTTACGTCCATACCATATTGAGCCGCCGCAGCCTGGCTGTCGAGCACGCGCGCTTCGCCCAGCAGGCATCGCCATTCCATCAAGGCCGCGCTCGTATCCATGTGTTCCTCGCAGGCTGGTTTGAGTGGCTATCTCGACTATCCTATCTCGACTATCCGGCATGCTGCCATTATAGTTGGCGGCACTTTCCAAACATATCATGCCGACAACAGACCTTCGCCTCGCCCTGCGAAACCTCGGCCGCAATCGCAAGCGCGCCACGGTGGCGGTGCTGACCGTCGCCAGCGGCGTGATCGCCTTCCTGCTCGCGGGCGGTTTCATCGCCTGGATCTTCGAGGACATGCGCGAAGCGACCATCCGCTCCCAGTTAGGTCATGCCCAGATCGTCCGGCCAGGTTTTTTCGACAAAGGCATCGCCGATCCTTATGCTTTTCTTCTGCCCGCCCAAGCGGACGAACTACATGCATTGACGGTATTGCCCGGCGTGGTTTCCATCGCACCGCGACTGGTCTTGAGCGGCCTGATCAGCCGTGGCGATACGACTCTGTCTTTCGCCGGCGAAGGCATCGAACCGGCGCTCGAAAAACACATCGGCAGCCGCATCAATATTCTTTCCGGCAACAACCTGGCCAACGCCACTGACAAACAGGCATTGCTCGGCGAAGGTTTGGCAAAGAGTCTGGATGCAAAGCCGGGCGATACCGTCGTGCTGCTGACGACCACCGCCGGCGGCAGCGCCAGCGCCATCGAGCTGACCGTGGCAGGAATCTTCGCCACAATCACCAAGGAATATGACGACACGGCGATTCGTCTGCCGCTCGCCATGGCACGCAAGTTGATGCGTGTCGAAGGTGCAACTTCCTGGGTCGTACTGCTCGACGAGCACAACCGAACAACCCGCTTTGTCGAGACAGCGCGGGCCAGCTTGCCTGCCGGCAAGTTCGAAGTGGTGCCCTGGACGCAACTGGCCGACTTCTACAACAAGACCGTGGTGCTGTTTTCCAAACAAGTCAATGTGATGAAGGTGATCATCGGCCTGATCATCATCCTGACGATAACCAATACGCTGACCATGACCGTGCTTGAGCGCACCACGGAAATCGGTACCAGCCTCGCCCTGGGGATGCGCAGGGGCATCATGATGCGGCAGTTCATCGTGGAAGGCGCGCTGATCGGCGTGCTGGGCGGTCTGCTCGGCGTGGTCGCTGGTTACCTGCTGGCGCTGGCCATTTCCGCGATCGGCATCCCCATGCCGCCCCCGCCCGGCATGGCGCACGGTTATGTCGGGCAGATCGTCATCACAAGCGACTTGGCGCTGGACGCCATCATGCTCGCCCTGGTCACGACACTGCTCGCCAGCGCCTTCCCGGCCTGGAAAGCGGGGCGTATGAACATCGTGGATGCGCTGAGGTACAGCCAGTGAAATTCCAGCTCTTGCTTGCCCTGCGCAACGTGTTTCGCCAGCGGGCGCGCTCGGCGGCGACGCTGTTCGCCATCGCGGTCGGCGTGACCGGGTTGATCCTGGCGGGGGGCTTCGTGCAGGACATTTTCATCCAGCTCGGCGAAGCGATCATCCACGCCCAGACCGGCCACATCCAGATCACCAAACAGGGTTATCGCGAGGGCAGGACACGTGCGCCCGAGGCATTCCTGATCGATCGACCCGATGCGCTAAAAGTCGGCGCTGGCGGGACGGCAGGCGTCGAGAAGGTGTTCGCGCGGCTGAACTTTTCCGGCGTCATCAACAACGGCAAACGCGATCTGGGCATCATCGGCGAGGGGATCGAACCCGCAGCCGAAGGTCAGGTCAGCACCTATCTGCGTTATGTCGAGGGACGCCCGCTCAGTGAGCGGGACGCGGATGGCATCGTCGTCGGGCAAGGCGTCGCCAAGTCGCTGGGGCTGAAGATCGGCGACCGGGTGAATCTCGTCATCAGTCTCGCCCAAGGCGCCATGAATACCCTCGACTTCGAACTGGTCGGCGTGTTCCAAAGCTTCTCGAAGGAGTTCGATGCCCGCGCGGTGCGCATTCCCTTGCCGGCGGCACGCGCATTGATGGATACGCAGGGCGCGCATGTGCTGGTAGTGATGCTCCATGAGACCAAGGACACCGCAGCGGTGACTGCTGCGCTGGAGTCCCGGTATGGCGCACAGGGCTTCGAAATCGCCCGCTGGAACAGGCTTTCGGATTTCTACGAGAAGGCTGTCGACCTCTACGATCGCCAGTTCGGCGTGTTGCGCCTGATCATCCTGCTCATGGTGCTGCTCAGCGTGGCCAACAGCGTGAACATGAGCATTTTCGAGCGGACGCGCGAATTCGGCACGATCGTCGCGCTCGGCACACCTCCGGCAACGGTTTTCCGGGCGGTATTGACCGAGAGCGTCATCATCGGACTGATCGGCGCATGTCTCGGCATCGCTATCGGCAGCCTGCTGGCGTTGGCCATTTCAGCCATCGGTATACCCATGCCGCCGCCGCCCAATGCGAACCTCGGCTATACAGCGGAGATCCGGCTGCCACCTGGGCAAGTCCTGTCAGCCGGACTGATCGGTTTCGTTGCCACTGTCCTGGCGGCCATTCGGCCGGCGCGTCGGGTCGCTCGACTCGATATTGTCGAGGCCCTGCATCACGGCGGCTGAATCAGTCCGACAAGCCGTGCGGATTCAGGCTCTGCCAGCGCCAGGCATCGGCACACATGGCGGCGAGGTCGTGCTCTGCCTGCCAGCCGAGCCGTTCGCGGGCCAGCGCCGGATCGGCATAGCAGGTGGCGATGTCGCCGGCGCGGCGCGGCGCGATGCGGTACTTGACCGGGCGGCCGCTCGCCTGTTCGAAGGCCCTGACCATTTCCAGCACCGAATAGCCGCGCCCGGTGCCGAGGTTGACGGTCAACAGGCCGCCGTCCCGCTCCAGCGCCGCCAGCGCGGCAAGATGGCCTCGCGCCAGGTCGACGACATGGATGTAATCGCGCACACCGGTGCCGTCCGGCGTCGGATAGTCGTTGCCGAACACCGCCAGGCATTCCAGCTTGCCGACCGCCACCTGGGCGACGTAGGGCAGCAGGTTGTTGGGGACGCCGTTCGGATCCTCGCCGATGAGGCCGGAAGGATGGGCGCCGACCGGGTTGAAGTAGCGCAGCAGCGCGATGCGCCAGCCGGCATCGGCTCTGGCGATGTCGCGCAGCATGTCTTCGATCATCAGCTTGGAGCGGCCGTAGGGATTGGTCGCCGACAATGGAAAGTGCTCCTGGATCGGCACCGTGTGCGGATCGCCATACACCGTGGCCGAGGAGGAAAATACCAGTGTCCTGACGCCCGCGACGCGCATGGCCTGGCACAGGGCGAGGCTGCCGGCCACGTTGTTGGCGTAATACTCGAGCGGCTTGTCGACCGACTCGCCGACCGCCTTCAGCCCGGCGAAATGGATCACGCCATCGCAGCCGGCGAGCGCCGCAGCCATGACGGCGCCATCGCGCACGTCGGCAAGGATGAAGTCCGGACGTCGGCCGGCGATCCGTTCGATGCGGTCGAGCACGGCCAGCTTGCTGTTGGACAGGTTGTCGACGATCGTCACGCGCTGCCCGGCGCCCAGCAGTTCCACGCAGGTATGGCTGCCGATGTAGCCGAGGCCGCCGGTGACCAGGTAATGGGGCATTTCAGCTGCGGCCGTAGATGTCTTCCATGCGCACGATGTCGTCCTCGCCGAGGTAATCGCCCGACTGCACTTCGATCATCACGCAATCGATGACGCCCGGATTGGAAAGGCGGTGCGGCGTGCCGGCCGGAATGTAGGTGGATTCGTCGCTGCGAATGAGGATCTCGCGCTCGCCGTTGGTGACCTTGGCCGTGCCGGAAACCACCACCCAGTGCTCGCTGCGGTGATGGTGCATCTGCAGGGAGAGCGAGGCGCCGGACTTCACCACGATGCGCTTCATCTTGAAGCGCGGCCCCTCTTCCAGCACCGTGTAGCTGCCCCAGGGCCGATGCACGGTGCGGTGCAGGCTCACCGATTCGTGCCCGCGGTGCTTGAGCTGGCCGACGACCTGCTTCACCGCCTGGGCCTGGTCGCGGTTGACCACCAGCAGGGCGTCGGGCGTGTCGACGATCAGCAGGTCGCGGATGCCGACGCCCGCCACCACGCGGTCGGGCGCATTGATGTAGCAGTTGCCGGCATCGACCAGCAGCGCCTCGCCCTGGACGCGGTTGCCCTGCGCGTCGGCCGCCACGGTGTCGGCCAGCGCCGTCCAGGAACCGATGTCGCTCCAGTCGAAGCCGGCGGGCACTACGGCGACACGGCCGGCCTTTTCCATCACGGCATAGTCGATGGAAATGTCCGGAACGCAGGCGAAGCTTGCCTTGTCGAGGGTTACGGGCAGCTGGTCGACGGCGGTGGCGGCCCAGCACTCGGTTACCCTCCTGGATACTTCCGGGGCATGCGCGTCCAGCGCGGCGAGGATGTCACCGACGCGGAAGCAGAACATGCCGGAATTCCAGAAATGCCGGCCGGAGGCGGCGAATTCGCGCGCCCGGTCGAGGGGCGGCTTTTCGAAGAAGCCGGCAACTACCCGCGCGGGTGGCTCGTCAGCCAAGGCCGCAGGCGCTGCTGCAGTGGCTTCGCTCGCCTCGATGTAGCCGAAGCCGGTTTCCGGCCCGGTCGGCGGGATGCCGAAGGTGACCAACCAGCCCTGCCCGGCCAATGCCCGGGCCGTGTCGACCGCCTGGCAGAAGGCGGCCGTATCGGCAATCAGGTGGTCGGCCGGCAGCACCAGCATCACGACGTCGTCGCCGTACTGCTGCTGCAGGTACAGCGCCGCCGCTGCGATGGCCGGCGCGGTGTTGCGGCCGACGGGTTCGAGCAGATAGTCGAATTCCGCCGGCGCCGGGAAATCGATATCGGCGTAGGCATCGCGCGTCAGGAAGTAATGGTCGCGGTTGGTGACGGTCAGCACGCGCCCGTCGGCAACCGCAGCGGCGCGCAGGGCGGTCTTCTGCAGCAGGCTCTGGCCGTCCGGCAGCTTGATGAACGGCTTGGGATGGCCGGAGCGCGATACCGGCCACAGGCGGGTGCCGGCGCCACCGGAAAGAATCACGGGGATCAACATGGGAGTCCTCTCTTTCATTTTTCTATGCTAACCGATTTGCCACGGATAGCGTTCTTGCAAGAATTACCATTCTCAATCCAAAGGTTAGCCGCGGCGAGGTTGATCCACGTCAAGCCCGATGTTTCCAATCCCGCCTATAGTCCTACCCCCATCAATTTCGCTGTTGCGGCTTAGCCATGCCCGAACCCTTCGAACTCGTCTGCCCGGCCGGAGCCCTGCCGGCCCTGAAAATCGCCGTCGACAATGGCGCAGACTGCGTCTACACGGGCTTTCGCGACGCCACCAATGCGCGCAATTTCACCGGCCTCAACTTCGACGATGCCAGCCTGAAGCAGGGCATCGCCTACGCGCACCAGCGCGGCGTCAAGGTGCTGGTCGCCCTCAACACCT
>CAYYHO010000014.1:0-13706 GCA_964471725.1 uncultured Methyloversatilis sp.
GTCAGCAAGGCCTGGCACTGCGTCCAGTCCCTGCCCGCCGCAGCGGCTTCGGTAACGGCGAACAGATCGTCGCAAAGCGTGTGATGGTGGCGCAGAGGCGCGGTAAGGACAGTCATGGGATGGGCATGATCGCTGAAATTGCGACGACCCATTCTGGTCTCGAAGCACCTGGCCAGCCTTGATGCGCATCAAGCGCGGCGCCACCGTCGCATGATTGAGAACACGCCCTAGGGCAGGGCGATGGCATTGCCCTTGCTGTAACGGTAATCGTTGAAGATATGCTCGGCCGTCAGCAAGGCATAGCTGTCGTCCGGCAGGCGCCGGGTCGTGTCCTTGAGGCGATAGGTGTAATGCCCGCAGGTCCACAGGTCGAAGTTGCGCATCTGGGTGCACAGGCAGGTCTTGTCCCACACCTTGACCTTCTTGGCGCCCGGGTGGGCGGCCACCTCGCGGTTGTAGGACTGGATGTACTGGCAGTTGCCGTTGGCATCGAGCAGATAGCCGTAAGCCTCGCAGTTGGGGCGGATGCCGTCGCCGATCGCCGGACTGGACTTCAGCATGCGCATCGGATAGCCGGTGGGCGAAATGCCATTGACTTCGATGTCGTCCTCGTTGGCCTTGAAATACTCCTGTTTGATGTCGTCCGGCAGACCGCATTCCTTCGCCACGGTGAACCGGGTCGCCACCTGCACGGCGGCCGCGCCGTGTTCGAGAAACTCGACCGCATCGCCGCCGGTGAAGATGCCGCCGGCGGGGATCAGCGGGATGTCGAGCTTTTCTGCAGCCAGCCAGGCGCGGATTTCGGCGACGATGGCGTGCAGGTCGTAGGCCGCCCAGTCCATGCCGAAACCCAGATGCCCCCCGGCCAGCGGGCCTTCGATGACGACATAATCGGGCAGCCGCTGCGTGCGCGCGCTTTTCTTCAGGAACAGCTGCAGCGCCCGCAGCGAAGAGACGATGATGCCCAGCTTGGCATCACGGAAGCGCGGATGGTCCTCGATCAGGGCGAACGAGCCGAGATGCAGACCGGCCGCCAGCGTGATGCCGTCGATGCCGGCATCGAGCGCCGAACGCAGGCGCACCCGCAGGGTCTCGCGCGGGGCGTTCATCGTCAGCTTTTCCATGCAGTTGATGAGGATCAGCCCGTCGCCGCGCTTCGCCTCCATGGCCGCGCCGACATGCAGCTGCGTGGCTTCGGCCAGGCGGGCCAGGTCGAACTGCACATCCGACTTGTCGTCGTTGGCGACGTTGTACTTGTACTGCTTGAGCTTGTCCTTGACGTACTTGGTGCTGTAGCGCCGGTCGGAAACCGTCGGCACCATGGCGTCGGAAATATGCCCGATACCGCCGAGTCGTGCCACCGCCAGCGCCAGATCGACTGTCGAGATATCCACGCCCATGCCGCCGACGACGATGGGCAGCAACTCCTGCCGGCCCAGCCTGAGGCGAAAATCATCCACGCATTTCATTGTCGCTTGATCGCTTTCCACGGCCGCCCTCGACGGCTCCTCCGCCTGTCAGCGACTCATTTACAGGCTCCCATGATAGCCGATGCCGCTGGCGCCGTCTCACCGGCGCCGACTTTGTTGCCCGCCCCCCGCGTGTTCAGGATTCGAGCACGTAGGTACCGGGCGCATCGGCAAGCGCCGGATAGGCCAGGTTGGCAGATTTCTGCGGCTTGCCCAGCGGGCCCGATTGCGGCTTCAGCCAGGCCATCCAGTCCTCCCACCAGCTGCCGGCATGATGGCTGGCGCGCTCCTGCCAGTCTTCCGCACTGTCGTGACGTTCGGCATCGCCCACCCAGTATTCGCGCTTCGGCGGGTTCACGACCGGATTGACGATGCCCAGGATATGGCCGGAACTCGACAGCACATGGCGTTTCGGCCCGGACACCAGGTTGTTGAGACGGAAGGTCTGCTTCCAGGGCGCGATGTGGTCGTCCGCCGCCGCCACGGCGTACACGGGCTGCACGATGCGCGACAGGTCGATCGGCTGGCCGGCCAGGACGAGGGCATCCTTTTTGACCAGCTTGTTGTCGAGATAGAAATTGCGCAGGTACCAGGTGTGCATTTTCGCCGGCATGCGCGTGGTATCCATGTTCCAGTAGAGCACGTCGAAGGGGGGTGGCGCTTCGCCGTACAGGTAGCCATGCACGACGTAATGCCAGATCAGGCTGTTGGAGCGCAGCAGCCGGAAGGAGGCGGCCATTTCCTTGCCGTCGAGGAAACCCTTCTGCGCCATGTTGTGCGCCAGGTAGCGAAAACTGCCCTCATCGAGGAATACCTCGACATCACCGGGCTTGTGGTAATCCACCAGCGTGGTGAGAAACGTGGCGCTCGCCACCGGCACATCCCCGGCGGCATAGTGCCGGTTGGCCCAGGCCAGGTAGGCAGACAGGGCCGCGCCGCCGATGCAGTAGCCCGCGACATGCAGCTGGTCGCATTTGGCGATGCTGCGCACCGCCGCGACGGCGGCGCCGATGCCTGCGGTCAGGTAATCCTCGAAACCGACATCGGCCATGGCCGCATCGGGATTCTTCCAGCTGGTGATGTAGACGTCGAACCCCTGTTCGAGCAGGAACCTGACCAGGCTCTTCCTCGGCGTCAGGTCGAGGATGTAGTACTTGTTGATCCAGGGGGTGACGATCAGGATCGGCGTGCGGAAGGTCGCCGGCGCGCTTGGCGCGTAATGGATCACCTCCAGCAGGCGATTGCGCAGCACCACCTTGCCGGGAGTCGTCGCCAGGTTCACTCCCAGCTTGAAATCCTCCGGTCGCGTCATGTGGATGTTGCCGGCCTGAACATCGGCGATGAAGTTGTGCAGCCCGCGCAACAGGCTTTCCCCCCGGCTTTCGACCGCCTTGCGCAGCGCCACCGGATTGCTCGGCAGGAAGTTGGTCGGCGCCATGGCATTGAGCCATTTGCGCCACCAGAACGCGGCCCGGCGCCGATCGCGGCTGCTCAGGCCCGGCGTCCGGTACAACATGTCCTGCATGTGGTGCGTGGTCAGCAGATACCATTCCTTGACGATGTCCCAGCCGGCGGCTTCCTGCCAGACGGGATCGGCGAAGCGGGTGTCATCCGGATGGGGCTTTTCGACATCCGCGCTGGGCAGTCCGAGCAGGCGCAGCCCGGCATGCCACTGCAGCGCGGAAACGCGGGCGGCGAGTTCGGCGGCCGCCTCGGCCAGTTCCTGGGGATGTGACGCCCAGGCCAGCTGGGCATTCAACAGCGGCATGACGACCCCGAGCGGATCGATGGTGGTCTGCGCCGCCTCGTGCAGTGCGCGGAAATTCTGCCGGGGCGTCATTGCGACGTTCGGATGCTTTCTTGTTGCCATGCCAACGCTCCCCCCCCCGGACAAGTTGCGCGACCCGTCATCCGGCTCGCGGAAAACCCTACAGTCAGAATGAGCTATGATTATCGCAGGGGAAGCATGAATCGGGTCGATCTGCGTCGAATGCTTCGAATGCTTGCGTTGGCCTAGAAACGGAGGGAAGCATGTTCAAGCACATACTCGTTCCAACCGATGGTTCGCAGTTGTCCACGGAAGCCGTCAAGCGGGCCGTGGACTTTGCTGCGGAGTCCGGTGCGCAGGTCACGTTTTTCTACGCCAAGCCCGAGTATCCGGTGGCTTTTTATGGCGAGGGCGCCCTGATCGATCCGACCACGCCCGAGAAATTCGCCAAGATGGCCGAACAGCAAGCCAAGAAGGTGCTCGGGGCCTGTGAGAAGCTGGCCGAAACCGGCAAGGTGAAGTGCGCGTCGATCGCGGTAACCAGCGACATCCCCTACGAGGCCATCATCGCTGCCTCGGCAACCTCGGGATGCGACCTGATCTTCATGGCCTCGCACGGACGGCGCGGCTTCAGCGGCTTGTTGCTGGGCTCAGAAACCCAAAAGGTGCTGACCCACTCCAAGGTCCCGATATTGGTGTATCGCTGATCGAGATGCATTGAAGCATTGCCGCAGGGCCGCCCCAAGGCAATGCGGCACGCGCCGACAGGCGCAAACCGCACCGCAACATGAACCGGAGCACCCCGTAATAGTCGAGCGTAGCGAGCCACAGTCACCTCCCCGCGAGGGGAAGGTCGCATGCGACGTTTGCAATTGGAGGATGGGAGGGGCGGGCGTTGGCTAGCCACCCAGCAGGGTTTCATTGGCCGCCGGCAAGACCACGCTGCCCATCAGGCGCCAGGTTTTCGCCTCATCCTCGACCAGCACCAGCCAGTGGCCGGACGCAGGCAGACTGAGCGCACCGACATAAACGTCGCCTGCCGGCTTGAGCAGGCTCCTCTGGTCGAGTCCGGCGCGTGTCGGATGGGAGAGCGTCACAATGAGTGCCGGGGGGCGCTGCATGTCGGCCTGACGGGCTGCGAGGCGGATGCTGATGCCTTCGCTCGTCAGCCGCAGGCCGGCTGAAATGCCCAGTTCCTCGGCACGCCGGCTGCGCACCAGCGTCTCGCCGACCATCTGCCCCTGCTGGTAATAGTCCTCGGTTACCAGCCCGTCATTCGTCTTCACCGCAAGCCATGCAGTATAGATGCCGGCAATCACCACCACCACGGGTCCGATCATCAGCAGCCACGGCCATGGCTCCCGATACCAGGGTTTCGCATCTTGCTTGCCGGCATTATTCATCGTTGTCACTCGCATTCATTTGGGAATCAGGAAGGAAGCCTTTTCATGGGTGGCCATCCCGTCATCGGTCGCCGCCTTGATGTCGAAGTAGATCGGGTGCGCACCCGGCTTGGCGGACTCCATGGGCACGCGCACCGAAAGCGGCAGGGTCTTGGTGGTCACTGCGGGAACCTCGATGGCGGACTCGCCTTCGAGCCGGATGCCGTCCAGCCCGGTGACCGTCACCACGTAGCGGTGCGGCTGCTCGGTCACATTCATCACCTGGAGGCGGTAGATGTTCTCAATCAGCCCGCCTTCGACTTCGCGTGCCAGGATGGCACGGTCGCGCAGCACATTGACGCGCAGATCGGCCTTGTGGGCAAGCCCCCAAATCAGGGCCAGCGTTATGCCCACCAGGATCACCGTGTAGATGACAATGCGCGGCCGGAAGACATGCCGGAAGATTTCCCGCCATCCCCAGTGTTGCGCGAGGGCGTTCTCGGTGGTGTAGCGGATCAGTCCTTTCGGATAGTCCATCTTCGCCATCACCTCGTCGCAGGCATCGATGCAGGCGGCGCAGCCGATGCACTCGTACTGCAGGCCGTCGCGGATATCAATACCGGTCGGACAGACCTGCACGCAGATATCACAATCGACGCAGTCGCCCTTGCCGATGCTGCGCGGCTCCACACCCTTCCTGCGCGTGCCGCGCGGCTCGCCGCGTTCGGGATCGTAGGTAATCACCAGGGTATCGGGGTCGAACATGACGCTCTGGAAGCGCGCGTAGGGACACATGTAGAGGCAGACCTGTTCGCGCATGAGGCCGGCGAACAGATAGGTCATGAAACCGTAGAAGAAGATCCAGAATGTTTCCCACGGCCCCAGGTTCCACGCCCAGAACGACACCCACAATTCCTTGATCGGCGTGAAATAGCCCACCAGCGTGAAGCCGGTCCACAATGCCAGCAAGGCCCACGCCCCGTATTTCATGACCCGCAGGCGCAGCTTGCGGGCATCCATCGGCGTCTGGTCGAGCTTGCTGCGGGCGGTATGCTTGCCTTCGATCTTCTCCTCGATCCACATGAAGATTTCCGTGTAGACGGTCTGCGGGCAGGCATAGCCGCACCAGAGGCGCCCGGCCACGGCGGTGAACAGGAACAGGGCGTAGGCCGAGATGATCAGGATGATGGCCAGGTAGAACACGTCCTGCGGCCACAGCACCATGCCGAAGAGATAGAACTTGCGATTGACGAGGTCGAACAGCACGGCCTGGCGGTCATTCCAGGGCAGCCAGGGGAGTCCGTAATAGATCAGCTGGGTGAACCAGACCAGAATCCAGCGCCAGTTGGCGAAAATGCCCGTCACCGAGCGCGGATGGATTTTTTTGCGGGATGCGTAGAGGGACTCCACCTGCACCGTCTGGACGGCAGCGGTCTTTTCCGGAGTTGACTTGCTCATGCTGTTCGAATGCTCGGAGGGTGTGGCAGGTTGATGCCCAGTTTAACAGTACGGGCGGTCCCCTCCTGCGCGCCCGGTTTTGGTCCCGCCTGCCACCCCGCGCAAGCGGGGGTGGCAGGCGCATGCCAGGTCAGTTTTTGTCTGCCGGCTTGATGCCTCCGCCAAGGCCCCAGACATAGGCCGTCAGCAGGTGCACCTTGGCCTCGCCGAGGAACTCGCCGAAGCCGGGCATCTGGTTCATGCGGCCCTTGGTCACCGTCTCGATCATGCTGTCCTCGCGCGAGCTGTACAGCCAGATCTTGTCGGTCAGGTTGGGATAGCCGGCCTCCGGCAGGCCCTTGCCATCCGCGCCGTGGCAGGCGGCGCAGGCCTGGGGATAAAGCTCCTGGCCGCGCTGGATGCGGATCGAATCGGCGGGCAGGCCTGACAATGAACGCACGTAGTGCACAACGTCCTTGACCTGCTCGGCATCCATGTCCGGCTTGGTGCCCTTCGGGGTCATCACGCCGAGACGGCCGGCGCCGATGCTCTCCTTGATTTTCTCCGGCGATCCGCCCCACAGCCAGTCGCCATCCTTCAGGTTGGGGAAACTCGGCTGGCCGCCGGCATCGCCGCCGTGGCACTGGGCGCAGTAAGTCTGGAACAGGCGCGCGCCCATTTCCCTGGCTTCCGGGTTGGCCGCCACGCTCATGACGTCCTGCGCGAGGAACTGGTTGAACTTGGGGCCGTAGGTCTGCTCGGCAGCCTTCATTTCGGCGTCGTATTGGCCGCGCATGCTCCAGTCCAGCTTCCCGCCCATGCCGCCGAGGCCGGGATAGAGGGCCAGGTAGGCGAGGGCGAAAGCCACGGTGATGTAGAACATCCAGCGCCACCAGTTCGGCAGCGGGTTGCTGTACTCCTCCAGATTCTCGTCCCAGACATGGCCGGTGACTTCGCCCGGCTTGTGCTTGGCGAAATCCTGCACCCACAGGAAGACCGCGCAGCCGATGACGCTGGCAGCCACAACCACGATGACGAACAGGTTCCAGAAACCGGTCAGATCACCCGTATTGTTGAAATCCATGACGAATCCCTTTCAGTTGTGCTGTTGGCCTGCGCCGCTGTCCCGCACCGCAGGCTCGTCGTCGACCGCCAGGCGGGCCGCTTCGTCAAACGCTTGCTTGCGCTTCGAGGAGTATGCCCAGAACACGATGCCGATGAACGCCAGGAACAGCAGCACCGTGATCAGGGAACGCAGGTCGTTGATATCCATCTTGTTGCCTAGCGGGACTGCTTGAGGGCCAGGCCGAGACCCTGCAGGTAGGCGATGACGGCCTCGAGCTCGGTCTTGCCGGCCACAGCTTCCGGTGCGGCGGCGATTTCCGCGTCGGTATAAGGCACGCCGACCTTGCGCAGGGCCGCCATCTTGGCGGCGATGTTCGGCTCCTTGAGCGGGCGGTCCAGCCACGGATAGGCCGGCATGTTCGACTCCGGCACCACGTCGCGCGGGTTGAGCAGATGGATCCTGTGCCACTGATCGGAATAGCGGCCGCCGACACGCGCCAGGTCGGGACCGGTGCGCTTGGAGCCCCACTGGAACGGATGATCGTAGACATACTCGCCGGCGACCGAGTAGTGGCCATAGCGTTCGGTTTCCGCCCGGAAGGGGCGGATCATCTGCGAATGGCAGCCGTAGCAGCCTTCGCGGATGTAGATGTCGCGGCCGGCCAGGCGCAGCGGATCGTAGGGTTTCACGAGCTCGTTCACCGGCGTGGTGAGCGACTTCTGGAAGAACAGCGGCACGATTTCCACGAGTCCGCCCCAGACCAGCACCAGCGTCGTGAGGACGATCATCAGGGTGTTGCTGCTTTCGATTTTTGCGTGCGTCAACATGATGTCTTGGCTCCCTTGCGGTCAGTGAGCGTGGGCGGGTGCGAGGACTTTGGCGTCATCGACCGCCTTGCCGCTGGCAATCGTCTTGAACATGTTGTAGGCCATCAACAGCATGCCGGCGAGGAACAGCACGCCGCCCACCACGCGGATGGTCCAGAACGGGTAGGAATCCTTGACCGATTCGACGAAGGAATAGGTCAGCGTGCCGTCCGCATTGGTGGCGCGCCACATCAGGCCCTGCATCACCCCGGAAATCCACAGCGCGGCGATGTAGAGCACGGTGCCGAGCGTGGCCAGCCAGAAATGCACGTTGATCAGCCGGACCGAGTACATCTCGGTCTTGCCGAACAGGCGCGGGATGAGGTAGTAGATCGAGCCGATGGAAATCATCGCCACCCAGCCGAGCGCACCGGAGTGCACATGGCCGACGGTCCAGTCGGTGTAGTGCGACAGGGCGTTGACCGTCTTGATCGACATCATCGGCCCTTCGAAGGTCGACATGCCGTAGAAGGACAGCGAGGTGACCAGGAACTTGAGGATCGGGTCGTCGCGCAGCTTGTGCCAGGCCCCCGAGAGCGTCATGATGCCGTTGATCATGCCGCCCCAGGACGGCGCCAGCAGGATCAGCGAGAAGATCATGCCGATCGACTGGGTCCAGTCGGGCAGCGCGGTGTAATGCAGGTGGTGCGGGCCCGCCCACATGTAGGTGAAGATCAGCGCCCAGAAGTGCACCACCGAGAGGCGATAGGAATACACCGGGCGGCCGGCCTGCTTGGGCACGAAGTAGTACATCATGCCGAGGAAGGCGGCGGTGAGGAAGAAGCCGACCGCGTTGTGGCCGTACCACCACTGGATCATCGCGTCCTGCACGCCGGCATAGGCCGAGTAGGACTTGGTCAGGGTGACCGGGATGGCCGCGCTGTTGAAGATGTGCAGCAGCGCCACGGCGATGATGAAGGCGCCGTAGAACCAGTTGGCCACATAGATGTGCGGCGTCTTGCGGATGCCGATGGTGCCGAAGAAGACGATCGCGTAGGCCACCCAGATCACGGTGATGAGAATGTCGATCGGCCACTCCAGTTCGGCGTATTCCTTGCCGCTGGTGAACCCGAGCGGCAGCGAGACGGCGGCGAGCAGGATGACGAGTTGCCAGGCCCAGAAAGTGAAGGTCGCCAGGCCCGGGGCGAACAACGGGGTGTGGCAGGTGCGCTGGACGATATAGTAGGAGGTGGCGAACAGGGCGCAACCGCCGAAGGCGAAGATCACGGCGTTGGTGTGCAGCGGCCGCAGGCGCCCGTAGCTCAGGTATTCGTGCACGTTCAACTCGGGCCAGACGAGCTGGGCGGCAATGATGACGCCCACCAGCATGCCGACAATCCCCCAGATCACGGTCATCACGGCGAATTGACGCACGACTTTGTAGTTGTAAGCCGCTTGCGATTGCATGACGGTGTTCACCTCCCTATCGATAAAGACGGAAACAAGCCGGTAAGGGCCAGCCTGCAGCCACTGCCCGCCGCCCATGGAAACAATTCAGCGGCGAGGATACTCCACAGCAAATGGTATATTTTGATCCGAATCAACTTTGCTGCGACGCGAAAAATTTTATGGCACTATTTAACCATTTCTAGCACAGAGAATGGGCGATATAGCAATGGGGTGCACTATCGCGCACCCCAAATCGCTGCGGCTTTTCTAGAACCTCCAGCCCAAGCCGACGCCGAGGGCGACCGGATCAACTTTCAAATGGCTGACTTTGGTACCGTTGCTGAGTTTTATGTCCGTGTTGATGTAGATCTTCTTGATATCTAAGTTGAGGAATAGGTTTTTATCCAGCTTGATATCAAACCCAGCTTGCAGCGCGCCACCCACCGAGTATTTCTCCAGACGCAATGTATCTACACCGGGCACGGCAAGTCTTACGCCGGAAAAGAGCGTCAGGTTGACGCCAGCGCCAACATAGGGGCGGAACTGCCCATCCGGCAGGAAGTGGTATTGAAGGGTGAGAGTCGGCGGTAGATGCTTGAAAGTCCCGATATCGGCGCCTGACAAGTTCACACCGTGCTTCTGTGGCACGGTCAGGATCAGTTCCGCCGCAATGTTATTGGTGATGAAATAGCTGATGTCGACTTCCGGAATAGCCTTGTTCGAGGCTCGGATGACATCTGCCGGCACAAAAAGTGACGGAATAGGTTCGGATTTATTAACCATGTCGAGATTGACCACGCGCGCGCGAACCATCCATGGGCCTTCGGCAGCGAACGCACCGGGGGCGGCTAGGGCAGCGGAGATGATGGGCAGCGCCAGAATGGGTTTCATAAATTTCATATCGACCTCATTAAGTTGAATTATCAGAAAAATAGCCTTGTTTTGAAACAGCGGGTCAGCGGGTCCAGAATTTCCAGAAGCTCTTATTCTCCGCGACAACCTCCTTGGACGGCCTGCGCACCTCGATGCCGCACGCACGAAAAAAGTCTCCGTATTTCTTGTCGCTACCCTGGATATGCTTGGTCAGCCAAGCTTTGAGAAAGTGGAGCAGTTCGAAACTGATCTTCGCCTTTCCGGAATCCAGCTTTTGTATGAGATTGACCACCTGAACGAGTAGCGCCTCGTGTTCGTGCTTATGATTTTCGAAATCCGGATATTCGAGGATGCGCATCAGGCTTTCCTCGACAGCAAAGTGCACGCGCGCGTATTCGGCCAACCGGTCAAGGATGCTGCGACACTCGGCGGAACCGCGATGACCGGAGATTGCGGAGTTCAGTTCGTTGAGCAGGTCAACCAGCACCATGTGCTGGTCATCAATTTCTGAAATACCAACACTCAGACTGTCGGACCAGGCGATTAAGACATCCATATCCCCCCCATAAGCGATAATCAGACCCTGATATCCTATTAGGAGAGATGATCGCGTGGAAGGTGGACATGTTGACGCACGTCAACCTTTGTGTCGGATCGATACGTCGTGAATGCAACGCGGGAAATGCGCCCTCTCAGGCGACGTTGATTCGCGCCACCGCCTCGAGTTGCCCGAGATCAATCAGCCGGACTTGACGGCGATTCGTGACGATAATGCCCAGATCCTGAAAGCGGCCCAAAATGCGGCAAACAGTCTCCTCGGCAATCCCGAGGTAATTACCGATTTCGCCGCGAGACATGCTCAAGCGGAACTGGGTCGCGGAGTAGTTTCTGGCTGCGAAACGCATGGATAGCCAGATCAAGTATTCGGCCAAACGCTCCTCGGCGCTTCTGCGACCGAGCAAAAGCATGAGTTCCTCGTCCCGGCAGATCTGGCCGCTCATGATTTTTAGCAACTGGTACTGGATCGATGGAATCTGTTGCGCCAACTCGTCGATCCGTCCGGCCTCGACGCAACACACCGACGCGGTCTCTAGCGCTCGCGCTTCGCTACTGTAACGTCCCGTTGCCAGCGCGCTTAAACCCAGTAGATCACCGGCGATGTAAAAGCCAGTGATCTGCGCGCGTCCATCCGGCGTCGACACGGATGTCTTTACCGATCCGCTGCGTAGCGCATACAGATGATCGAAGCGGTCTCCAGCTCGGAAGAGCAATTGCCCACGCTTGTAGATCCTTTTGCGTTTGACGACGCTTTCCAGAAGAGTTAGATCACCAGACTTCAATCCGAGCGGCAGGCACAACTCATACACCCCGCACTGAGCGCAGGCAATCGGTTCGCATTGCCCGTCGAACCGCGAATGAAGTTGGGTAACCTTCGATCCTGTTACGCTCTCCATGGTCACCAGTTATTTGACGTTAAGGTCGCTTGGGGGGAATTTCGGCGAGAGCGGGAAAAGGCAGATCAGTCAGCCGATACCTGCCGCTTCTTACTGCTGCCGCGAGCTTGCCGAGGGTTTGCTGGTTCAGAAGATTAACTATTCTTGCCTTGATCGGTTTCCACTGGGCGTGCATGGGACAGGCCATGTCGTCGCTGCAGGCCTTCAGGCCGAGGACGCAGTTATCGGTCAAGCCGGGTCCCTCGATCAAAGTCAGAATCTGCATCAAATCGACATTTTCACCCCCCTCGCTCAGACGCACGCCGCCTTGCCTGCCGCGCAGGGAATCGACCAGCTTTGCGCGGCTGAGCGTTTGTACGATTTTTGCGAGGTAAGGCGACGGGACCCCGAGATGCTCGGCGACAGCGCGGATCAACACCGGAACCCCCCGCGGTTGGGTCGCTATGAAGATGAGGAACTGGATGGCGTACTGGCTGGTACGGGAGAGGAACATCGGGAAAGCGCGCTTGGCGGGAGAGTAAACATGAGGATGCGAATCTCCGAAGATACACGCTTGCCTGCTACCTGGTAAACACCCCCTTATGCCTTGCGCACGAAAAAAAGGGGTGCGCAATGCGCACCCCCAACCCCAACAGAGAGACTAACCGATGAAGCGGACGCTGCATTCACAGGCCATCCGCAACAAACCGGTGCATTATCAACCCTACTGCAGTAACAGGCATTGATCTGTGTCAACAGATTCACTGGCCTGACTTCGACATCCGATCAGGCGGAGCGGCATCCGGTTCGGGATCCCGTTGCTTCTCAGGCCGGTCATCATCCATCAGCACGCGGTAGGCAGGCCCTTCGAGGTCTTCCATCTGGCCGTTCCTGAGCGACCACCAGAAGATCGCGCCGATGACGAACACCAGCACGACGGAAACCGGAATCAGCAGGTAGAGGCTTTCCATTAATTTCAGGAACGTTGCAGGCGCAGGGCGTTAAGCACGACGAGCAGCGAGCTCGCCGACATGCCGATCCCGGCCATCCAGGGAGTCACCAGCCCGGTCATGGCCAGCGGGATCGCCGTCACATTGTAGACGAAGGCCCAGACCAGGTTCTGGTGCATGATGCGCAGCGTGCGCCGCGCGATGGCGACGCCCTCGACCAGATGGGCGGGATCGTCCGACAGCAGCACCACGTCGGCCTGGCTACGCGCCAGGTCGGTGCCGCCGCCCATCGCCACGGAGACATGCGCCTGCGCCAGCACCGGGGCATCGTTGACGCCGTCGCCGACCATCGCCACCGTGGCCCCGCTTTCCTGCGCGTTGCGCACGAATTCGTGCTTGCCTTCGGGCGTCATGCCGCCGTGGTGAGCTGCAACGCCAAGCTCGCCGGCCACCGCGGCGACCGTCTGCGGCGCGTCGCCCGACAGGATGGCGATGTTGACGCCCTGCGCACGTAGTCCCGCCAGCGCAGCCGCGACGCCCGGCCGCGGCGCATCCGCAACGCGGAACCACGCACACCAACCCCTTGCATCGCCGAGCGCGACGACCGTGTCCCCCGCTATCTGCCACTCGCTCATTTCCCGCGTCGGCGCCCGGCCATGCAGTTCGGCGACAAAAGCGGGCACGCCGATGCGCAGCCTGCCGGTCGCGCCCTCGGCCTCGATGCCCTGCCCGGTCACCGCGCGCAGCCGGCTTACCCTCGCCGTCTCGCCAGCGCCGACTTTTTCCAACAGGGAGCGGCCCACCGGATGCTCCGAGGCCTGTTCCAGCGCGCGCACCTGCGCGAACACCGCATCCTCTTCTTGGCCTGCGGCACAGCCATGGGCAACGACAGCAGGCCGGCCCAGCGTCAGCGTGCCGGTCTTGTCGAAGATCCAGCGGTCGGCGCGCGCCAGCGTCTCGATCGCGTGGCCGCGCGTCACCAGCACGCCGGCGCGCGCCAGCGCGCCCGTCGCCACCGTCAGCACCGCCGGCGTGGCCAGCGACAGCGCGCAGGGGCAGCTCACCACCAGCAC
>CAYYHO010000015.1:0-13402 GCA_964471725.1 uncultured Methyloversatilis sp.
CACCGGCATCGAGATCATGGCCCTGCTGCAAGCCCTCAACCGCGACGGCATCACGGTGGTGCTGGTCACCCACGAGCGCGACATCGCCGCCTATGCCAGCCGCATCATCGGCTTCCGCGACGGGCGCGTCGTCGACGACCGGCGCAATGACTGCCGTGACGCCAGCGCCGACTTGGCAGCCCTGGCCGAGACAGCATGAATTTTCTCGCTACCGTTGCGATCGCGCTGAAAGCGCTGCGCGTCAACAAGCTGCGCTCCGCGCTCACCATGCTTGGCATCATCATCGGCGTGGCGGCGGTGATCGTCATGATTGCGGTCGGCAGTGGTGCGCGCGCGCAGGTGGAGGCGCAGATCAAGAGCCTCGGCGCCAACCTGATCATGATCTTTTCCGCCTCGTCGACCTTCACCGGCGCCCGCGCCGCGGTCGGCGCCACCCATACCATCAGCGAGGACGACGCCTACGCCATCGCCCGCGAGCTGCCGGAGTATCTGGTCGGCGCGGCGCCGTCCCTGCGCGGCAGCGGTCAGATCGTCGCCGGCAACACCAACTGGTCCACCACCTTCTACGGCGTCACGCCCGACTATTTCACGGTGCGCGAGTGGGACGTGGCCGAGGGCCGCTTTTTCGATGCGGCGGAAATCAACGGCGCCGCCAAGGTCGCCATCGTCGGCAAGACCGTGGCGTACAACCTGTTCGGCGACGCCAGCCCGATTGACCAGACCGTGCGCATCCGCACCGTGCCGCTCACGGTGATCGGCGTACTGGCGAGCAAGGGTCAGAGCCCGGGCGGCAATGACCTCGACGACGTCTTGCTGATGCCGATCAGCACGGCGCGCAACCGCGTGCTCGGCGCCACCGCGCTGGCCAAGTCGCGCTCGGTCGGCGCGATCCAGATCAAGGTGCAGGACGGCGTGGACAGCAAGGTGGCCGAAGCAAAGATCCGCGAGCTGCTGCGCCAGCGCCATCGCCTGCAGGAAGGCCAGGATGACGACTTCCTGTTGCGCAACATGACCGAAATTCTGCAGGCGCGCGAAGATTCCTCGCGCGTCATGGCGCTGCTGCTGGCCGCCGTCGCTTCGGTTTCCCTGCTGGTCGGCGGCATCGGCATCATGAACATCATGCTGGTGTCGGTCACCGAACGCACGCGCGAAATCGGCCTGCGCCGCGCCGTCGGCGCAAAATCAGGCGACATCCTGCAGCAATTCCTCATCGAGGCGATCACGCTGTCGCTGATCGGCGGCCTGGTCGGCGTGCTGCTCGGCAATGCCGGCGCGCAACTGATCGGCGAACTCGCCGGCTGGCCGGTCCAGCTTTCCTCTTTCGCCACGCTGCTGGCAGTCAGTTTTGCGGCGGTCATCGGCATCTTTTTCGGCTACTACCCGGCGCGCAAGGCGGCGCGCATGTCGCCGATCGAGGCGCTCCGTCACGAGTAAGTCCCTAGCTGCTGTCATGCAGTTCGCCTGCCGATACCCTACAATCGGCATGCCATGGCCCAGGAAATCGAACTGAAACTGGCTTTGCCAGCAGACGCGCAGCGCAGGTTCCTGCGCCATCCGCTGCTCGGCAAGGCCGCGGACAAGCACTCCTGCCGCCTCGTCAACCTGTATTACGACACCCCCGGCCTCGCCCTGCGCCAGCGCGGCATCGGCTTGCGCCTGCGCGCGCAGGAAGGCAACTGGCTGCAGACAGTCAAATGCGCCGGGCAGGCGGCGGGCGGGCTGTCCGCCCGGCCGGAATGGGAAACACCCTACGCCGGAAATTTCGATTTTTCCGCCATCGACGATCCGGCGCTGCGTGCCTGGCTGGAGCGCCCCAAGCTCAAACCCCGTTTGGCGCCGATTTTTGAAACCAGTTTTCTGCGCATCACCTGGCACTTCGCGCCCGCGCCCGGCAGCCGCGTCGCGGTGATGCTCGACCGCGGCTGGATCGCCGCGGCCGGACAACGCCAAACCATCTCGGAAGTGGAGATCGAGCTGCTCGAAGGCGACCCGCGGCTGCTGTTCGCCCTGGCGCAGCAATTCGCCGCGCGCATTCCCCTGTTCCCGGCCACGCTGTCGAAGGCCGATCGCGGCAGCCGGCTGTTCGCGCAGACTGCGGCAGCGCCGGTCAAGGCGGCAGCCGTGCCGCTTGCCGCCACGGCTGCGCCCGCCGCCGCCTTTCGCCAGATCGCCCTGGCCTGCCTCGACCACTTGCAGCAGAACCACCCAGGCGCCATCGGCAGCGCCGACCCGGAATACATCCACCAGATGCGCATCGCCACGCGCCGCCTGCGGGCCGCCGTGCGCCTGTTCGGCCCGCTGCTGCCCGAAGGCTTTGCCGCAAAGCTGCTGACGCCCTTGCAGGAGCTGATGGCCGTGCTCGGACGTGTCCGCGACCTCGATGTCCTGCTCGCCGAAATCGCCGCCCCGGTAATGCTGGCACTGCCGAACGAACCACGCCTCGCCGCTTTGGTCGGCATCATCACCGAGCGAAGTTTCGCCGCACGGCAGGAAGCGCTCACTTTCATGTCCTCGCCACAGTATGGAAGCATCGTGCTGCAGGCTCTGGCGACCCTGCACGATATGGACATGGAAAAAGTCGGCTCTGGCGGGACGGCAACCAGCTTCCTGGCGTTTGCCGACAACCGCCTGCGCCGCCTGCGCAAGAAAGTTCTGGCGTTCGCTGCCCGCGCCCGGGTCGGCGACCCGACCTCGCTGCATACGCTGCGCATCGAAATCAAGCGCCTGCGTTACGCGCTTGAGTTCTTCGCGCCGCTGGCCTCTGCCAAGGCGATGCGCCGCATGCTCGCCCATCTGGCCCATTTGCAGGAAGCCCTGGGGCAGATCAACGACCTCGCCAATGCGGGCGAGTTGCTGATGGATTGCGCCCGGGCACAAGCAGACCCGCGGCTGCGCGAAGCCGTCACGCTGATCGGCGGCTGGCACGGGCCGCGCCACCACGAGCTTCTGAAAGCCGTGCCGGCAGGGCTCAAGCAGCTGGGTCAGTTGAAACTGCCCGCTTTGAAAGGATAGCGATGGACCTGATTCTCTGGCGCCATGCCGAGGCGGAGGACGGCGGCATCGGCTGCGACGACAGCCAGCGCCGCCTCACGGCGCGCGGCGAAAAGCAGGCGCGCGACATGGCCAAATGGCTGAAGCCGCGCCTGCCGAAGAAACTCCGCATACTGGTCAGCCCGGCCGTGCGCACCCAGCAGACGGCCCACGCACTGGCTCTGCCCTGCGAGATCGAACCACAGATCGCCATCGGTGCGGAAGTCGCCGACCTGATCGCAGCCACCCGCATTACGATGCGCGAATGGTCGGCAACGGGTGGCGGCGTCGTACTGGTCGGCCATCAACCCGGCCTCGGCCAACTTGCCGCCCGCCTGCTTGCCGGCGAGGCGCAGTCGTGGAGCATCAAGAAAGGCGCGATCTGGTGGTTTGCCAGCCGCAGCCGCGAGAGCGGCGACCATGCGGTGTTGCGCGCAGTGATGAATCCGGAGATGCTGCGGTAAGATGGCCACGGCCCAAACCTGACCATCGGCCAGCAAATCACGTCCCTGCGATGTCGCGCCTCAACCAGTCCTCCGCCCTCCTCAACCTGCTGCGGCACCGCTACCTGCTCGGCCAGCTGGTCAAGCGCGATGTCCTGCTGCGCTATCGCGGCGCGATGTTCGGCGTGCTGTGGATCTTTCTCAGCCCGCTGTTGATGCTGGCGATCTTCGCCTTCGTCTTCGGCCATATCTTCCAGGCCCGCTGGCCGCAGCAGCCGGACGGCATGCCGTTTTGGCTGATGCTCTATGCCGGCCTGATCGTCTTCAACATCTTTGGCGAAACGGTATCGCGCGCTCCGGCAACGGTGCGCGGCTACCCCAGCTACGTCAAGAAGATCATTTTTCCGGTCGAGATCCTGCCGCTCGTGCCCCTCGGTGCCGGCCTGGTGCATGCGGTCTTCAACCTGTTGATCCTCGCTGCAGCCCTAGCCTGGGCCGGACAGCTCGCGCCTGGCTTGTTGCTATTCCCCCTGCTGATTGTTCCCGTCCTGCTGCTGGGTATCGGCCTGGCCTGGTTTTTTGCCGCCTGGGGCGTCTTCATCAAGGACATGGCCCAGATCGTGCCGCTTTTCGTGCAGATGCTGCTGTTCCTCTCGCCGGTGTTCTACCCTGTCTCGGCAGTACCGCCGGGGCTGTCCTTCATCTACAACGCCAATCCTCTCGGCGCTGTGATCGAAGCCGCGCGTGCCGCCATGCTGGGGTTGCCGGTACCCTGGGGGGCCTGGAGCGCCGCCCTGGTCTTCGGTGCAACGGCGGCACTGCTCGGGCATGCCTTCTTCCAACACAGCCGTGACGAGTTTGCCGATGCGCTCTGAAGACATCGTTATTTCTGCGCACAACCTGAGCAAGACCTACCGGCTCTTCGGCCACCCCGGTGACCGCATCAAGCAATTTCTCTCCTTCGGCATCAAGCAGTATCACGAGGGTTTCCAGGCCCTGGACAATGTGACATTCAACGTCAGAAAGGGCGAAACCGTCGGCATCATCGGCCGCAACGGGTCTGGAAAAAGCACCCTGTTGCAACTTGTTTGCGGCATCCTCAAGCCCACGTCGGGCACGGTACGGGTTAACGGGCGCATCTCCGCACTGCTGGAACTGGGTGCAGGCTTCAACCCCGAATTTACCGGACGAGAAAACGCCTACTTCCAGGGTACCCTGATGGGCTTCACACAACACCAGATGGATGCACGCTTCGATGCAATCGCTTCATTTGCGGACATTGGCGCATTCATGGACCAGCCCGTCAGAACCTACTCAAGCGGAATGTTCGTGCGGCTTGCCTTTGCCGTTGCAATCAGCGTCGATCCCGACATACTGGTCGTTGACGAAGCTCTGGCGGTCGGGGATGCGCAGTTCCAGTCGAGGTGCTTCAACCGGCTGGCCTCCATGCGGGACCGCGGCATCAGCATAGTGCTGGTCAGCCACTCCACTGAGCAGATCCTGCGCCATTGCGATCGCGTCGGGGTGCTTGAAAATGGCCGGCTGATGAGCGACCTGGGTGAACCCAGGCAGGCCGTCAATCAGTATGTCGCCACGCTTGCCGCAGCCCCGAACGCAGGCATCGGCTCCACCTCCGGCGACACCCCTCATCCGGATCCCATTTTGTCGCGCCCGGGGTACAACTCAGGCGAGTCTCGCAGCGGCAACGGCAAGGCGCGCTTCGTCGATTTCAGGTTGAGCACTCCTCGGGAACGGGGCGGACGGCTCATGCTCGAGCTGGACGTGGAATTCCTGCAGGGGGTTTCGAGGCCCTTGTACGGTTTGTTCCTCAGGACGGCAGATGGCGTGACGCTCTTCTCCACCAATACCGACGACAAGGCTGCTCGGACATGCCCTGTCGTTGCCCAGGAAGCCGGATCCCGGGCAACGGTCTGTTTCGACCTCCAGCCCAACCTGTGTGCCGGCGACTATTTCTTCTCGATTGCCGTATCGGAAACCCGCCATGGCGACAAGGAGGTCCTCGATCGCCGCCACGATGTCATCCACCTCGCCTTGCATGATCCGGTTAACCTAGGCGGCATGGTCGATATGCAACCGGTCATCCGGATTGAATCCCGCCCCGGAGCAGCACAGCAATGAACATCCTCGTTGCCGGACCAACAGGAGCAGGAAAATCGACCCTGATACACGCGCCGGAACTGGCGGGGCTCCTCGCTGGCGGTCCGCTCCCTGCCAACGTCGTCTACGGCTATGAATTGCTCGAATCAGGCATCCCGGATGATGCACTGATTCATTACAACACAACTCGTTAATCGGGGTCAGACCCTGAAGCTTGCTCACCGCAATGCAACAACATGAACACGGAACGCAGAGTCGGAATTTACCGAAATGACCTCTTGCCATGGTCAGAGACTTTCATTCTTGAACAGGTCAAAGCACTTCGCGGTTGGCAGCCAATTTTGGTAGGGCAGCGCAAAGCACCCGGAGGGTTGTCGCCAGATGGGCTAAACATCACCTTACTCTCTGAATCCGCCTCCAGGCCGCGGCTGCTCACCCGCCTCGCAAGCCGTTTGGGGCACGCGTTCGGATTGCCTTATTGGCCGCATGTCAAGAAACTTCGAGCCCTTGATCTCGACCTGATTCATGCGCACTTTGGAACGGACGCGACGGATATCTGGCCTATCGCACATGCGCTCCACCTCCCGATGCTGGTCACCTTGCATGGCTACGACATCAACACAAGCCGCGCATTTTGGGAATCGGGGAAAGGCGGGGCGCATCGCATAGACTATCCACAGAAATTGCTGCGCATGGCCTCAGACCCAAAGGTAGGTTTCATGGCCGTCTCAGAGGCGATGCGATGCAGCGCGATTGCCTACGGCATTCCTCCGGAAAAGATTGTCGTCAGTTACATCGGCGTCGATATTGAGCATTTCAAGCCGACCAGCCGGCCATTCGCGGAACGCAAGCCAAAAATACTGTTTGTCGGCAGATTCGTCGAACAAAAGGGTCCTTTACTGGTGATCCGCGCCTTCGCTCAGGTAGCGGCCAGGATACCCGGCAGTGAGCTGGTGATGCTCGGCGATGGCCCATTGCTGGGGGCGGCAAAAAATCTCGCGAGCGAAATGGAAGTTGATGTCATATTTCCTGGTGCCGTGGCCCGTAGCCAGGTCGTCGAATATATGCAGAATGCGCGCTTACTATGCTTCCCAAGCACCGGCGAGGAAGGGCTGGGAATGGTGTTGCTCGAAGCCCAAGCTTGTGGCTTGCCTGTGGTTTCCACTGCACGGGGAGGCGCATTGGAAGCATATATCGATGGCGAAACAGGCATCAGCTGCCCCGAAAACAACAGTGATCGGTTGGCACATGTCCTGGAATGCTGCCTGGCAGACGAGAACCTATTTCAGCGCATGTCGAATGCAGCCCCGACCTTTGTAAGAAACCGTTTCAACTTGCTCGAAAGAACCCGCTTGCTTGAGGGCATATATGATCAACATCGCTCAAGGCACAGTCCGCTCAACAACAAGGTCGAATGTCCTCGAACACGGAGCAGGATGTGAAATTTCTGTGCAAGGGCAAAACAATCGTCATTCATGGCATTTCGAATGCCGATTGGATTTACAAGACCATAAAAGACACTGGGACCTTCTACGAGATTGATCTATTGAAATACATCAACTATGCAGTTGGCAGAAAGTCCGGTTGCATTCTCGACGTTGGTGCAAATATTGGCAACCACTCAGTATACTTTGGCAGCTTCATTGCTGATAGGGTGATTTGCTTTGAACCCAATCCGGCAGTCAGGTCCTGTCTCGAGAAAAACCTGAGTGAAAACTCTGTCAAATGCAAGCTTTACACCTTGGGCTTGGGAGATAAAAGTTGTTCGGCGACAATCGAATTGCCCTCAGCACACAAGAACAATATTGGCGCCTCAAGACTGATATGCGGCGATAGCGATGGCACTGGGGTTCAGGTAGTCCCACTTGACAGCCTTAGCGCGGAAATAAAAGCATATGTTGGGATACTGCCGATATTGGCCATCAAGATAGACGTTGAGGGTATGGAGGCTGCCGTACTGCGCGGCGGCAGAGGTACCATTCGCGAATACAAACCTGATTTGTTCATCGAGATTACTGGCCACGAGCAAATGGAACACATTGAATCAGTGATTGGGCCATTGGGCTACAAGCGCATCTCTTGCTGGGCCGCCACTCCGGTTTGGCATTATGCCCACAGCGACAGCCTATATCCTTTTCGGGCACTGAAACTACGCGCATACATACTCGCCGATAAGCTAAGCAAGCGATGCATGCGTATTATTAATACGTTCGCCCCTAAAATGGCTTAATAGCCTGCGAAGACGAGAATAAATACTACGCGCGGTTTGAAGGTGGTCAATCTTTACCAATCAATTCGGGCCACCACCATTTCCTATGGTCTGCGTTTCGTGCTGCAGTTGTTGCAGATCGTGGTGCTTGCCCGTCTGCTACAGCCATCCGATTTTGGCCTGTTAGCCGTTATTGGGTCGCTTCTGATCACAATGGACATTCTGGCCGATTTCGGCATCGGCAGGGCTCTGATTCACTTTCGTGATGTTTCGGATAGCGCCCGTAGTAGCTTGTATTGGATAAGCTTAGCGATTGCTCTCTGCATGGCATTAGCAGTAGCAGGCGCCGCCCCCCTGGCTGCGACTTTGTTCAAGGAGCCAATGCTGGCGAGTCTTCTTACAATAAATGCATTGGTGTTTCCTCTGTCGGCATTAGGGCGGCAATTTCTGGTGTTCGCAGAGAAGGAGTTGAAGTTTTCTGTTCTGGCAAGGATAGAGATTGCAGCCACTCTGGTAGGTGTATCCGTTTCGATTTTTCTGGCAATGAAGGACTGGGGAGCCTATTCCGTCGTGCTCGGGACACTGGCTTCAACTGGCATGAACTCTATCCTGGCATGGCTGTACCTCTCTGACGGATGGAGGCCCGCATGGCGGCTTAATCTTGAAGAGGTGCGCCCAATGTTGAAGTTCGGCGCCTACCTGGCTGGAGAAAATATTGCCACAACGCTGCATCGCGAGGCAGACATGTTCATCGGAGGGGTGGTGATCGGCTCAGGGTCCCTGGGCTTCTACGCGATAGCGCGCAACCTCGCTCTTAAGTTGGCCATGACAGTCATCAACCCGGTGGTAACACGGGTTGGATTTCCCGTCATGGCGCATATGCAGCATGATCGCGCACGACTGAAAGCAACCTATCTCTCGATGCTGCGGATGATTTCTTCTGTCAACTTTCCGCTTTATTTAATGATTGCCCTCTTTGCCGGAGAAATCATTGCGCTGCTTTATGGGCCGCAATGGGGGCAAGCCACGTACTACTTAGAGATACTCGCGCTTTGGGGGCTGATTCGCTCCGTTGGCAACCCGGTAGGCAACCTAGTCGTTGCCGTTGGACGTGCCAAACTTGCATTTTGGTGGAATAGCGCGCTATTGGTTGTGACACCTCTGATTTTGCTGATCGGAACAAAATTCGGCGGGCTGAACGGATTGGTCTGGTCTTTGCTCTTGTTGCACTTGCTGATTTTTGTGGCAATGTGGAAACTGATGGTATCTCCCTTGTGCGGGGCGACGTTCAGTGAATACCTGCACGAATTATTACCCCCATTGCTCATTTCCATTGCGTCCGTGGCTCCAGCCTGGCTTGTCGTGCAATTAATTGAAAATCCTGCACTTCGGCTGGCAATGGGCGGGGTGTTATTCATATTGGGCTACATTCTGCTGAGCTACAAATATAACCGTCCTTGGTTTAATGCCATGCACAAGCTCATGATATCTCGCTGATTCATGCTCGTTTCCGTTTATATCCCCACAAAAAACCGGCTTCAGCTATTGATGCGGGCGATCAATTCTGTCAAAGAGCAGAATTACGATCAGATTGAGTTGATTGTTGTCGATGACTGTTCGTCTGATGGAACCAGAGAGTTCCTGGCAGCGAGCCAATCACGCGGGCTGCTCAAGGCCATTTTCCCGGAAAAGTCCATCGGGGCCTGCCGGGCGCGCAACTTGGCAATCTTGGAAAGCCGGGGGGAATTCGTCACCGGCCTCGACGATGACGACTATTTTGTCAAGCGCAACAAGATAAGCAGCTTCGTTGCTGCATGGGACGCCTCACACAGCGGCATTGCCGGCTTGTTTGACAGCGCCCTGCTCAACACCGCCGATGGCACGTGTTTGAGGAGTGCCATGCCCTTTGCAAGCTATCGCGACTTGCGGATCAGCAACTGTATCGGCGGCCAGGTCTTTGCTCCACGCCAACACTTCATCGGGGCCGGCCTGTTCGACCCAGAAATGCCTGCCTGGCAGGATTGGGACATCTGGATCCGCATGGCCAAACGCTATGGCATGTTCAGAAATATCCTGCTATGCGGCACAATGATCGATGCAGGTCATGACCATGATCGTATCTCGGCGCGGGATCAGGGCAGTCTCCGGGCCGCCATGCAAATTCTTGCAGGCAAACTCGAGCCGCTTAGTCTCAAGGAAAGGTCTTGGCTAATATCCGCACTGCATGCCTATCCGCAAGTCAGGCCCAGACTAACTGAAGTGCTGACACTAATTGCTGCCCTGCGCCTGAAGGCATCGCTCGATTCTGCACGAAAGCTGTTCGTGCCACCGCCATACACCCAATAACTTTCAAGCCTCCCATGGCACCGATCGTTTCAGTGATCATCTGCTCTCATAACCCGAGAGACCAGTATTTGCGCAGGGTGCTTGCCGCGCTCGCTGGCCAGACGCTCCCGCTGACGCAATGGGAACTGATCCTGGTCGACAATGACTCGGCACAACCGCTCGC
Organism: uncultured Methyloversatilis sp.; assembly: GCA_964471725.1. Taxonomy (GTDB): domain Bacteria; phylum Pseudomonadota; class Gammaproteobacteria; order Burkholderiales; family Rhodocyclaceae; genus Sulfuricystis. The sequence goes on from CAYYHO010000015.1 coordinate 10,310, forward strand.
ATCACAATGGGATCTGTCTTGGCATCCCGGCGCCCGCCACTTGGCAGAGCCGAGGCTGGGGCTGACCCATGCCCGTCTCGCAGGCATCCGCGCCGTGCGCGCACCGTTACTGATTTTCTTTGACGACGACAACGTGCCCGACCCCGACTATCTGAAGCTAGCTGTTGACTTCGCGCGCACCAGGCCGTCGGTGGGTGTCTTCGGCACCGGGATTATCGAGCCGGAATTTGAAGTCGCCCCCGCCCCTGAGCTAAAGCCTTACCTGCCTTTCATCGCTGTTCGATCGGTCGAGCAGACAGTCGAAAAGCTGGATCCTGCAGTCAGCCCGATCCCCTGTGGCGCAGGGCTTTGTGTTCGCGACCTTGTTGCGCAACGTTATGCTGCGGTTATCGCCGGATGTCCGATACGCTCCGCCCTCGGACGTACAGGAAAACGGCTGCTATCCGGCGAAGACGATGAGTTCTCCTGGGTAACGCAAGGGATGGGCCTGCGGCATGCCATTGTCAGAGAATTACGCCTGCTTCATCTCATCGATGCACGCAGGGTGCAGATGCCCTACATGGAAAGCGTCATTCGTGGCAGCGGCTATTCATCTGCCATGCTGGCCAAGGCGCACGGCTGTCCAGAGCGCAACCCCTATGCCCTGCCCTCAACTGCGCGCGCCATAGCACTAGCACGAGAAATGCGCCCACTCCACGCCATGATCGAGGCCTACCGCTGGGTCAAACTCATGCGCCGCTCTCCGCTCGCGCGCCGCTTCGCCGCCGCACTCGCCGAGGGTTGGGACGAAGGGCTGACCGATTATCGCACTGAGATCGCGCCGCTGACGACGGGCGAGAAGCGGGCGCCATGACCAATCCAGCGCCGACCCTCAGTGTCATCATGCCCATGCAGGACGTAGCGCCCTACGTAGCAGAGGCGGTGCGATCGGTGCTCGACCAGGACTGGCGCGACTTCGAGCTGATCATCGTCGACGACGGCTCGGCCGACAGTTCGCGCCAGGTAGCGCAGGAGGCCTGTGCAGGCGACCCACGCGTGACCATCGTAGCTCAATCCCGTCAGGGGCAAAGCACCGCGCGTAACCATGCACTGGACATGGTGCGTGGCCGCTACGTTTACTTCTTCGACAGTGACGACATTCTGCTACCCGGCGCCTTCTCCGCCTGCATGGAGCACGCACAGCGGATCGACCTCGACATAGTGGCGTTTTCCGGTACATCCTTTCAGCACGACGAAGCAAAGCCAGAGCCGTCGCAGGCTTTCCGTAAGCCGAGCATTCCCCACCCAATGAGCGGGCAGAGTCTGCTGGTGCAGCTCTACACGACACACGCATTCAGCGTCTCCTGCTGCCTGTACGTGTTCGCGCGAAAACTGATCGAGTCACCCCACCTGCGCTTTGACGAGGGCTTTATCCATGAAGACGAAAGTTTCACCACCCTGCTTTACTGCGCGGCACGGCGCGCCATTGCCCTCGAGGATGTTCTTTTCCGCCGCCGCATCCGTCCAGGCTCGACCATGACGCGGCCGCGCGCTCTTTCGCACGTCGCTGGTTGCCTCAAAGCGGCCGAGCGACTCGCCCAGGCCATCGATGAGAAGACCTATCCTTTCTCGCCCGACTGCCTCGGTGTACTGCGCCACAGACAACGCACCCTGCTACGGCAGGCAATCATTAATGCCGAGCTGAGCGGGACGAAGGCCGAATTCCGCAATCTGCTCTCCCGCAGCTTCAACTTGGGCAACATTCTCCGCATCGACCCCCTGGTTGTTCCCTTCGCCCTGTGGTGTGCCGTGCTGAACCGACTCGGGCGTCTACCCACGGGTACCAGCTGACATGCCAGGCGGACCTGTCGGGGTACTTGTCGTCGCTCACGATGCGGCCATGGGCGGTGCTCAGTTGGCTCTTCTCGAATGCATCCGGGGCATGGTTTGCGCAGGGTTTCGTCCCATCGTTGTCGCGCCGACGCCAGGCCCCTTTGTCGATACTCTGCGCGCACAGAGCATTCCCTGTTATTGGGGCATGACTCAGCGCTGGATATTCTTTCGCAAGCCGGCGGGCAGCATCCTGCGACACCCCTACTTATGGTCACTGCTGTCGCTGCTGACCCTGCCCCTGCGCATCGTGTTGCTTGCCTTCTATGCATGGCTTACCGACGTTCGCCTGATTTACACCAACACCATTACCGTCATCGACGGTGCGCTGGTTGCGCGCTTGCTTAGCTTGCCGCATGTCTGGCACTTGCATGAAGCGGTTTCCGGGAATGACGACCTGGACTTTCCCGGCCCGACATTCTGGGTGCCGGGCCTGGTTCTCGCCTGCTCGGAAAAGGTCATCGTCACGTCCAGGTCATTGCGTGATGGCCTGTTTCAAGGATTTCCGCAACATAAGGTGCGCGTCATCTACAACGGCACCGACTTGTCGGAAGCGGCCTGTCAGCACCCGCCGTCCATCCTTCTGGAAATTCCGGCAGGAGCGCCGGTAACCGCCATCGTCGGCAGGCTGAATGCCAACAAGGGGATCACCGACTACCTCAAGGCGGTACAGCTTTTGCAAGCCAGCATCCCCGCCGCTCACCACCTGGTGATCGGCGAAGGCACGCCGGAATACTCCGCTCATTTGAGACGCGAGGTTTTCCGCATGGGGCTGGAAGGGTGCGTCCACTTTCTTGGGTACCGCCCGGATGCGCGGACGCTCCTTTCCCGCTGCACTGTCCTCGTCAGCGCATCCCGCCGCGAATCCTTCGGCCGAACCCTGATAGAAGCAATGGCAGCTGGCATTCCCGTTATCGCCACACGTAGCGGAGGACCGGAAGAAATCGTCATCGATGGCGAGACCGGCTTTCTCGTCAATGTCGGCGATGTAGCCAGCATCTCCGCCCGCATGCGTGAATTGCTCGTCGATAGGGAGCTTGCCGCTGCACTGGGCAATGCGGGGAGGCGGCGGGCGATTGCAGATTTTTCCCTCGAACAGGCGACGAGACGGATTGTCGAGGTAATGAACGAAGCCTTGTCCGGCGTGCCCTGAGGCTTACTTGACGTCCGGCAACCCATGCCGCCACAGCATCCGCAGCTTGTAGGGTATCCAATCGAAAGGTC
>CAYYHO010000016.1:0-13138 GCA_964471725.1 uncultured Methyloversatilis sp.
TCCGCAACATGGCGGCGCGCAACCCGGAACGCACCATCGAGGCGCAATGGGGCGGCAAGCACGAGAGCATCTACGCCTGCGACCTGCGTGTCGAGGCGGTCGACCGCCAGGGCCTGCTGCGCGACATCTCCGATGTGCTGTCGAAGGAAAAGGTGAATGTCACGGCGGTGAAGACGCAGTCGCGGGCCGGCGTGGCGCGCATGGCCTTCACCGTCGAGCTGGGCAGTGCGGCGCAGTTGCAGCGCATCCTGGCCATCCTCGGCGAAGTGGCCGGCGTTGCAAGCGTGCAGCGTGCCTGAGGCCGACCGCATTCCGCTGATCGACACCGTCAAGGCGGTGGCCGCGCAGCTGATCGTGCTGCATCACCTGGCCTGGTTCGGGCCGATGAGCGATGTCGCGGCGGGCGGCTCGGCCCTGCTGGCGGGTTGGCAAGCCTGGCTGGCTGAGTACGGCCGCTACGCCGTCGCCGCCTTCCTCGCCGTGGGCGGTTTCCTGGCCGCCCAGTCTCTCAGCCCGCAGGGCCTGCTGCGCCCCCCTGGCCAGATGATCCTGCAGCGCTACCGACGGCTGGTCGGGCCGTATGCCGTCGCGCTGCTGCTGGCCATGGCCTGCGCGGCACTGGCCCGCCAGTGGATGACGCATGATTCGATCGGCGCGCCCCCCGACTTCTGGCAGTTCATCGCACATCTGCTGCTGCTGCACGACCTGCTCGATTTCGAGGCGCTCTCGGCCGGTGTCTGGTATGTCGCCATCGACTTTCAGCTCTATGCGCTGCTGGTTTGCCTGCTCTGGCTGGTCGGGCGCCGTCCCGCCAGCGCCGAGTATTTCGGGCCGCTGCTGGTGGGCTGTGCCGCGCTGGCGTCCTTGTTTTACTTCAGCCTGCGGGATGCCTGGGACGTCTCCGCCCTGTATTTTTTCGGCGCCTATGCGCTGGGCGTCGGCAGCGGCTGGGCGGCGCGCTCGGCCCGGCCCTACCGCTATCTCCTGCTGGTGGCGCTCATCGGCGCGGCGGCCCTGCTGGCCGATTTCCGCCCGCGCATCGCCGTAGCATTGCTGGTTTCGCTCGCGCTGGGCCTGGCCCAGCTGCATGGTTTGCGCCTGTGGCAGGGCCGCGCCCGGCTGCTGACCAGCCTCGGCAACCAGTCCTATGCCCTGTTCCTGGTGCATTTTCCGGTCAGCCTGCTCGTCAATGCGTTGTTTGTCCGCTTTGCGCCCGACAGCCCCTCGCTCAACCTGATCGGTGTCGGCATTGCCTGGCTGACCAGCAACCTGGCAGCCTGGCCGTTCCATCGTTACGTCGAGGCCGGTCTGACACGCTGGTGGTTGCAGCGGGCAGGATCAGGCGTCCGGTAATTCCAGCCTGCAATCGCAGTTGCAGATGGCGCGCGCGTATTCGCGCGAAGTGTCGATGCAGCCGCCCTCGGCATAGACACCGCGCGGATCGCGCCAACGCATCATCCGCTGCAGGATTTCCGCGACTTCGCCGGGGTTGGCCAGCGAAGCGGCGACACGCGCCTCGACCTCGGTTTCGTCCATCCTCAACTCGCCGTCCGGCGCCTCCCGGACACCGTGCCGCCAGTGATAGATCTCCAGGCATTTATCGGTCATGGTGTAGGTCTGGCCGCGTTTCCAGAAATTCGTGAACAGCCCGCTGCCCAGATAGAACACCCAGGAACCCTCGTAGCCCGTCACGTCCGACGAACGCTCGTCCGGATTGCGGAACCAGAGCCGGTCGCCGGGCACGTAGAACCTGGGCGGCAAGGGACTCTCCATTGAGCCGTACTCGATCAGGAATACCTCGTGAAACGCGCGGGAGATGATCGCGCGCGTTTCCCACTGCTTTTGCAGGCGTGCCAGCAGGTTCGGATTGCAGGTCGCCAGTTCCTCCGCAAATCCCAACAGGAATACGTACTCCGTGGCGCGATAACAGGAAAAGTCGTAGAGGCTGCCGGACACATCCGGCTGGGTGGCCTGGCGCAGGGCCTCGACCAGCGGCTTGCCGGGCAGCACGGTGAAGCCGTGCTCCTCCGTGTAGGTCCAGTAATCGGTTGGACGCTCGGCGGCATCGGAAGTCTCGAACGCCAGTGTGGTCCTGTGGGCCGCCGCGACGATGTTCTTCCGGATGCGCACAGCCGAGGCCAGTTCGGCGTGGTTGCCATACCTGAATGGAGTCGGGCTCATCATCATGGCCAGCAGGATTTCCCGTTCCAGATCGGCGGGATCGTTTTGCGAGTCGAGCCCAAATCGCGCACGGATCGAAAGCGCATCTGCATCCTGAGCGCCAGCCAGCCGGAAATTGGTCCCGGCATTCCTTAATCCTGCGCTAACAAGGACATGGCCAGACAGGCCGAGGTGCTCGAGATGGGCATGGAACGCATCGATCTCGCGCTTCGCCCCGTCGATCAGAATGCCGTGCGGATTTTCTGTCTCGCTCTGCTTCATTTCCGGCCGATCCTCTGCGTTATCTACCTGTGTACAGTTTCTCCCCGCAGGCTGTCGGGATCGTTGAGATTACCAAATGCCGCCGCATCGGGAAAAGTCACCGCGACGGCCCCTTGCCGATCGCACCACTCGCCGACGCGTCGACCACCGCCGGCCAGATAGGCATCGAGCGCCGGCAGCAGTTCCCTGCGGCACAACTGGAAGGTCGGCTGCAGGCCGGCAGACGTGGACGCCACCGCAAGGGCTGCATCTTGCGCCTCGGCCGTCGCCAGCAGGCGGGCGACCAGGTCGAGGGGCAGGGCCGGACAGTCGCAGGGGCAGGTGACCAGCCAGGGCGTCGGGCAGGCGGCCAGTCCGGCCTGCAGGCCGGCCAAGGGCCCCAATCGGCCCAGGCGGGCATCCGTCTCATCGGTCAGCACCGGGAAGCCGAAGGCGCGATAGTCGTCGAGGTTGCGGTTGGCACTGATCATCAAACCATCCACCTGGGGCTGCAGGCGCTCGATGGCCCAGGCGACGAGCGGCCGCTGCCGATAAGGCAGCAGGCCCTTGTCGGCGCCGCCCATGCGCCGTCCTTCGCCGCCGGCGAGGATCAGACCGGTAATCTGTTGGCGAGTTGCCTCAACCACCGATGTAGGACATCTCGATCTTGCGCAAGCCAGGCGTCGCGGCCATGCGCAGCTCCGAGTAGCGATCCTGGCGCGCCTGCCAGATGCCGGCGATGGCGGCGTCCAGTTCGGCATCGCTGTTGCCGGCGCGCAGCAGTTCGCGCAGGTCGTGGCCGGACTGGGCGAACAGGCAGGTGTAGAGCTTGCCCTCGGTGGACAGGCGGATGCGCGTGCAGCTGTCGCAAAACGCCCGCGTCACCGATGAAATGACGCCGATCTCGCCGGCGCCATCCTTGTAGCGCCAGCGTTGGGCCACTTCGCCGGGATAGTTGGGGTCGATCGGTTCGAGCGGAAACTCGGCGTCGATGCGCCGCACCACCTCGGCGGACGGCACGACTTCGTCGAGTTGCCAGCCGTTGCTGCTGCCGACATCCATGTACTCGATGAAACGCAGGATGTGCCCGCTGCCGCGCAAGTGGCGCGCCAGGGCGAGAATCTCCTGGTCGTTGACGCCGCGCTTGACCACCATGTTCACCTTGACCGGCCCCAGCCCGGCCCTGGCCGCCGCCTCGATGCCTTCCAGCACCTTGGCGACCGGGAAATCGACATCGTTCATGCGCTTGAAAATCGCGTCGTCGAGCGCGTCGAGGCTGACCGTGACGCGCGCCAGGCCGGCGGCCTTCAGCACGGCCGACTTCTGCGGCAGCAGCGAGCCGTTGGTCGTCAGCGTGATCTCGACCTGCGGAATTTCCGCCAGCATGCCGATCAGCTTGTCGATGCCATGGCGCAGCATCGGCTCGCCGCCGGTGAGGCGGATCTTGCGCACGCCGCGCGCCGCGAACAGCCTGGCGAGGCGGGCGATCTCCTCGAAGGAGAGCAGGCCCTGGCGCGGCAGGAACGGGTAGTCGCGCCCGAACACCGTCTTCGGCATGCAATACACGCAACGGAAGTTGCAGCGGTCGGTTACCGAGATGCGCAGATCGCGCATGGGGCGGCCGCGGGTGTCGAGGAGGGGGGGCAGGGTGCTCACGTGAGCATTATATGGATACCGAGACGGGACTTGCATTGTTGTGTATATGAACATAATATACAGCCATGACCGATCTTGCCGGGATTACAGGCTTCGACTGGGATGAAGGCAACGCCCGCAAGAACGAGAAGCATGGTGTTTCAATTGTTTCAATGGCCGAAGCGGAGCAGGTGTTTTTCAATGCGCCGCTGTTGTTGCTGGCCGACATCCGGCACAGCCAGCAAGAAGCGAGACACCCTGCGCTTGGCGGTACGAATGAAGGGCGCTTGTTGCATGTTTCCTTCACTTTGCGCAAGGCCGGCAGCCTGATCCGCGTCATCTCGGCGCGCGACATGCATCGCAAGGAAAGAACGATTTATGAACAAGCCCGTTAAGACGATTCCACGTTTCAAGAACGAAGCCGAGGAGCGCGCCTTTTGGGAGTCGCATGATTCGACGGATTATCTCGACTGGTCGAAGGCGCAGCGCGCCGTGTTACCGAATCTGAAGCCGACGACCAGGACGATTTCGCTACGCCTGCCCCAGCATTTGCTCGATTCGATCAAGGCTGCCGCCAACGCCCGCGACGTTCCCTACCAGTCGCTGATCAAGGTCTGGCTGCAGGAGAAGCTGCACACGCGCTGAGTGATTGCCGAGTATCGACTCTTCGTTTCGGGAAAGACTCTTCGTTTCGGGAAAAAAAGCCATTGGAAACAGTCGGGCGCCGTCCCGTCAGCGCCGATTTTTTCCACAAAGGTTATAGTGCGAGGCCCATGAGACCATCCCGCAATTTCGCCACATCCGCCTCGTCGGCCGAACGCCCTGATGTAGCCTGGTACCTGGTCTTCGCCGCCTGGCTGCTGGCTGCCGCGTCCTCGCTCGGCGCGCTGTTCTTCGGCGAGGTGATGCAGCTGCCGACCTGCAACCTGTGCTGGTACCAGCGCATCTTCATGTTTCCGCTCGCGCTGATCCTGCCGTTCGGCCTGTTTCCCTTCGACCGCAGGGTGCTCCGCTATGGCCTCGCGCTGGCGATCCCCGGCCTGCTGATCGCCGTGTTCCACCAGTTGCTGGTCGCCGGCATGGTGCCCACCGATCTGAAACCCTGCCGGCAGGGCGTACCCTGCTCGGAGACGGTCATCACCTGGTTCGGTTTCCTGACGATCCCGCTGCTGTCGATCGCCGCCTTTCTTGTCATTCTTGCGCTGCTTGTCGCCGCCCATTTGAGGAAAACCTGATGTCAACCAAGACCCTGTTCACCACGGCTTTCATCCTGCTCATGCTGGCTTTTTTCGGCACGACACTCTACTACACCGCCGAAAAGGAGGACGCAGGCATGCAACAGCTTGCCGCCAACCCGTCGGCACTGGTGCGGATGCACGCACCGACGCTCGGCAATGCGGAGGCGAAAGTGACCATCGTCGAGTTCCTCGATCCGGCCTGCGAGACCTGCGCCGCCTTCTATCCGATGGTGAAGCAGCTCATGGCCGCCCATCCCGGTCAGATCCGCCTCGTGTTGCGCTACGCGCCGTTCCACAAAGGCTCGGACCAGGTCGTTGCGGTGCTGGAAGCGGCGCGCCGCCAGGGCAAATTCTGGCCCGCGCTCGAAGCGCTGCTCGCCAGCCAGGCGCACTGGGCGCCGCACCACACGCCGCAGGTCGGCCTGATCTGGCGTTTCCTCGAACCGCTCGGCCTCGATATGCAGCAGCTGATGCGCGATGCCGGCGATCCGGCGATCGCCGCCCTGATCGCGCAGGATGTCGCCGATACACGCACCCTGAACGTCACCAAGACACCCGAGTTCTTCGTCAACGGCCAGCCACTGCCCAGCTTCGGTTTCGAACAGCTGCAACGGCTGGTCAATCGGGAACTGACGCGTTAACGGGCAACTTGCGCCGTGCGTACCCTCAATAGCCGTTCACTTCCCCGGTCTTGGGGCTGAGTTCTGGTGGTTTGGCGGTACCCGTTAAACTCCGGATAATCCGTATTATGTCAAATTAAAAGATAAGTAGTCAGGGGATGAGTAGTCAGGGGATTGACGGATTGGCGAGCGCCATCGCCCTGCTCCTGGATAAAACGTATTTCGTTCCAGCCTTCCCCTTGATCACAGAGAATCACGAGCGCGGCAGACGGAATAGCTGGGGCTTATTTGAGCAGGTACAGCAGTTTTTCGTCGCCAATCTCGATCTCGTCATTGTGCGACAGGAGCCGGGGTTCCAGGCCGATGGAACGGCCGTTGACGCGCGCCGTTTTTTTTCCTTCGACATGGGTAATGAAATAGCCGTGCGGACGGGCATTGATCACGGCGAGCTGTTTCCCCGGTGTGCCGACGGTATGCAGCACCTGGGACAGGACGATCTCCTTGCCGGCATTGGGGCCGTCGAGCATCCGGATGAAACCCATGAGGGCGTCTGTCCGGAAGCGGCGTGCTTTCTTTGCCGTCGCCAGCGCATAGGCGCCCACCGGCTGGGCGGGTGCGCAGCCTTCCGGGGCTGCCGGCTGGATGATCATGGTCTGGTCGAAACTGGGACCCTGGATGGCTTTTTGGCTGCGGTAGCGAATCTGGAAGTCGGCAATTTCGATAACATCGTCATATTGCAGAATGTGCCGGGCGATGGGCCGGCCATTCACCAGCGTTCCATTGGTGCTGCCCAGGTCCTCCAGGATGGCATCGTTGCCGACAGTGGAGATGCGCGCATGCGCCCGGCTGACTCCCGGGGCGGCGAGGCGCAGGTCACTGTCGGCCAGACTGCCGATCGTGAAGCTGGACTCGTCGAGGAAACAGTTCTCGATGACCTTGCCGTGCTGACTGACGATCAGTTTTGCCATGGTTGTCTATTGTGCGTCTAGTGTCCGCTTAGTGTCCAAATAGCCAGGCGAAGAAACCGGTTTTCTTTGCGCCCGGAGGGGTTGGCGATCCGACTTTTGCCAGGATCACGGAAATGTTGTCCTCACCGCCGTTGTCGTTGGCGATCATGACCAGTTGGCTGGCGGCAAGCGGCAAATTGGTCTTGAGCGAATTGAGCACCAGTTCGATATCCGCGTTGTCCACCATGTCGTTCAGACCATCCGAACAGACCAGATAGATGTCGCCGGGCAGTGCCTCGCACGCATCCAGCGTCACTTCCACCTCGGTCGCCAGACCCAGGCCGCGCGTTACGAGATGGCGGTTGTGCGAGCTTGCCGCAGCCTCGGCGCTGAGGATGCCCAGGTCGATCTGTTCTTGCAGCAAGGAATGGTCATGCGTCAGCAACTCGAGACGGTTGTCGCGCAAGCGATAGATGCGGGAATCGCCGACATGCGCCATCGTGACCTGATTATTCCTGAACAGCAGCAGCGCCAGAGTTGAACCCATGGCTTGCTCCTGGCCGTTGAGAACCCCCTGCGCGCGTTGTTGGCCTTCCCGGTAAACAGCGGCATTGGCCCTTTTCACGACATCTTCGATAAGGCTGGCAACGTCACTGCCGATCTTGTGTTTGTCCTGCAATCCACGGGTCAGACCTTCCACGATGACTTGAGTGGTCAGCTTGCTGGCCACGTCGCCGGACTGGTAACCGCCCATGCCATCCGAGAGAACCAGCAGGCCCAGAGCGTTAACCGTGGCAATGCTGTCCTCGTTCAGGCTCCGCAGACAGCCGGGGTCGGTCCTGGCGGCGATTTCGAGTGAAAGGGAGGTGCTGGATGCGGTGGTTGGCACGATGAGGCTCCCAGGGTGTTTGTTATACTTTTGGTTCGCGGATTCTCTCATCAGGAATCTTCCTAAGGCAAGCCGTTTGGCCCTCCGCATGTTCAGTCAGACTCATATTGGTCGATATGAAGTGGTCGCCGTGCTGGGGCAAGGCGCCATGGGTACCGTCTACAAGGCGGTTGACCCCGTGATCGAGCGCACGGTCGCCCTCAAGACGATCAATCTTGATCTCTCGAAAGAAGAACGCGCCGCTTTCGAGGAACGCTTTTACCGCGAAGCCAAATCTGCCGGCCGTCTGAGCCATGCCAATATCGTCACCATTTACGATGTGGGCGAAACCGGCGATATCGCCTTTATTGCGATGGAATACCTGGAAGGAGAGTCGCTGCGCGAAATGCTCGATTCCGGCGTGGTGCTACCGGTCGAGATGATCGGCAGGATCGCGGCGCGGATTGCGAGTGCGCTGAACTATGCCCACGAGAATCACGTCGTGCATCGCGATATCAAGCCCGCGAACATCATGATCACGGCCGGGCACGACGTCAAAATCATGGACTTCGGCATTGCCCAGATTCCCACGGGTTCGCGCACGCAGCTCGGCGCCGTGCTGGGTTCGCCCAAGTACATGGCGCCGGAGCAGGTGGAGGGCAAGGCCACGGACGGCAGGACAGACATTTTCGCGCTGGGCGTGGTGTTATACGAAATGCTGACCGGGGTGACTCCTTTCAACGGCGACAACCTCAGCGCCATCATGTACAAGATCCTGCATGAAGAGCCGGCGCCGCCCAGCACCATCAATCCCCGCGTGCCGCCGGTATTCGACCGGATCATCAGCCGGGCGCTGTCCAAGCGGCCGGAGGATCGTTACAGGACCGCCCGCGAGTTCGCCCGGGATTTGCGGAACCTTGATGCCGTTGTTGTACCCCAGGGTGCTCCCCTGCCCGCCACCGGCAACCCGCCGGAAAGCCAGGGGCAGGCGAACGGGGCGCCAGCGGGTCGGCTGGACGCCACGCTGTTGCTGCCATCTCACAAAGCCCATGGTGTCAAAGCGGCCCCTTCCGCTGTCGGCCGTCAGGGCATCTGGAAAAAATACGCGCCGCTATTGCTAGCAATCCCTGTGTTGATGATTGCCGCGTTCGTGATCCTTTTTCAGGCCCCGCAATCCGATAGTGACGGGATGCCCGCCCCGGAGGTGTTGAAACCTGAAGCAGCGCGCATCGCCACGGCACAAGCTGTGGCAGAGCCAGCAAACGTGGCAGAGCCAGCAAACGTGGCAGAGCCAGCAAACGTAGCAGAGCCAGCAAACGTAGCGGAGACGCCAAACCCGAGCCCGGTTGTGGCCCCCCGGGCAAAGCCCCAGGCCCCTGCCAGGCCCGATGTTCCCACACCCAAAACTGCCTCAGCGCCGACCGCCGAGCCACAGGCGAGCGCCACGGTAATATTCGCCATTTCGCCCTGGGGCGAGGTGTTTTTCGATGGCAAGAGTGTCGGCGTCTCCCCCCCGCTGGCTACGCTGCAGCTATCGGCCGGGACGCACCGGCTGGAAATACGCAATCAGGCATTGACCCCCTACCGTGACACCTTGACCCTGGAACCCGGCCAGTCGCTCAAGATCAGGCACAAATTCGAATAAGGACATGACCTTGAAGCGGATCGCTTGGCTACTTGGCGCAGCAGTGCTGATGACGGCCTGCGCTGCGCCCATCGTGCGGGATGTGGGCCTGGATAAGCTGGCGCCCCGCAAGGCGGAGCAGGACTTGTCGGCGGGCATTCGGGCCTACGAAGATGGAGACTACAAGAACTCCGCCCGGCTCTTGCAGAATGCGCTTGCCGCCGGATTGTTCCTGAATTCCGACAAGGTGGCGGCGCACAAGTATCAGGCTTTCATCCATTGCGCCCAGTCGCGCGAAAAATCATGCCGCGACGAGTTTCGCAAGGCTCTGGAACTCGATCCGAAATTTGAGCTCACCCCCGCGGAATCGGGCCATCCTTCGTGGGGACCTGTCTTCAAGTCGCTCAAAAAGTAGCGGGCGGGGTCGCTCTCCGGCGACAAGCAAACCCTACCGTTCCGGCCCTATTCAAATTTTCCGCTCTTTGACTAGACTTCTGAGGGGACGTGGTTGATCCGCATGCTGTTTTGACATCGAAAGGAGAGTCATCATGGCCAATCTCACCCGTTACGACCCCTTCTCCGATCTGGTCCGCTTCGATCCCTTCGGGGATGATTTCTTCCGTGGCTTTGCCCTGCGCCCGGTGTTCCGGCAAATGGAGAGCGAGCCGCAGATGCGTCTCGACGTCAGCGAGGACGACAAGGCCTATACCGTCAAGGCGGAGATTCCCGGTGTCAATAAGGAAGACATCAAGGTTTCCGTCGAAGGCAATCAGGTGTCGGTAAGCGCCGAAGTCAAGAAGGAAAAGGAAGAGAAGGAAGGCCAGAAGGTCGTGCGCAGCGAACGCTACTATGGCAGGGTGTCGCGCAGTTTCAGCCTGGGTCAGGAGGTCGATTCGGCTGGCGCGCAGGCCAAGTACGACAAGGGCGTGCTGATGCTGACGCTGCCCAAGAAACCCGGCAGCACGGCCAAACATCTGCCGGTTTCCTGATCGCAAGCCGGATTCTCGACCCGGCTGGGCAGCCGGGGGGGCTTTCGTGTCCGATACTTTGAAACAGGTAGGCATGGGCTGAACCATGGCCGGCGCCCGTCGCCCCGATCTCGCGTTTTCCGGACGCCTGGTCATGGTGGGTTTCGGCGCTATCGGCCAGGGGGCGCTGCCCCTGCTCCTGCGCCACATCGATATGCCGGCACAACGGCTGACCGTCATCAGCGCCGATGCCGAAGGCATCAGGGAGGCGCGGAGTTGCGGCGTGCGCCATCGTGTCGCGCCGCTGAAGGTGAACAACTGCCGCCAGATTCTCGACGGTCTGCTAGAACCCGGCGATTTCCTGCTCAACCTGGCCGTCAATGTGGCGAGCGTCGAACTGATCCGCTACTGCCAGGAGCGCGGCGCCCTGTATCTGGATGGCAGCATCGAACCCTGGCAGGGCGGCTATACCGACCCGGCGCTGACGCTGTCGGCGCGTTCCAACTATGGCCTGCGCGAGGCGGCGCGCGCCCTGCGCAGGGAGGATGCGCCGACCGCTGTGCTGACGCATGGCGCCAACCCGGGCTGGGTATCGCATCTGGTCAAGCAGGCCCTGCTCGACATTGCCCGCGATTGCGGTCGCGCCGCTCTGGCGCCTGCCGACCGCGGCGGCTGGGGGCGGCTGGCGCAATCCCTCGGCGTCAAGGTGATCCATGTCGCCGAGCGCGACTGGCAGATCGCCGAGCCGCGCAAGCAGCCGGGCGAGTTCGTCAACACCTGGTCGGTCGATGGCTTCGTCGGCGAGAGTTGCCAGCCGGCCGAACTGGGCTGGGGCAGCCACGAACGACATTTTCCCGACGATGGCCGGCGCCACGGCTACGGCAGCGAAGCGGCGATCTGCCTGGCGCGGCCCGGCGCAACGACGCGGGTGCGCAGCTGGACGCCGCTGGGCGGCCCCATGCACGGCTTTCTGATCACCCACGGCGAAGCCATCTCGATTGCCGATTACCTGAGCGTGGGGGACGGGCCGCAGCCGGAATATCGGCCCACCTGCCATTACGCCTATCAGCCCTGCGATGATGCCATGCTGTCCCTGCACGAACTGGCGGCCCGCGAGTGGCGCCAGCAGGAAAGGAAGCGCATCGTGCGCGAGGAAATCGTCGGCGGCATCGACGAGCTGGGTGTCCTGCTGATGGGCCATCCGCGCGGCGCCTACTGGCTCGGTTCGCGGCTATCCACCGCGACCGCCAAGAAACTCGCCCCGCACAACTCGGCGACCACCCTGCAGGTGGCCGCCGGGGTGCTCGCCGGCGTGCTGTGGGCGCTGCGCAACCCGCGCCGCGGCATCGTCGATCCCGACGAAATGCCCTACGACGAAATCCTCGCCTGCTGCCGCCCCTACCTGGGCGAAGTGGTCGGCATCTACTCCGACTGGACGCCGCTGCAACGGCGTCAGGATTTCTTTGCCGAAAGCGTGGACCGCGATGACCCCTGGCAATTCAGCAATTTCCGCGTCGGCTGACTTTCATGATGCGCGGGATTCACCCCCGATCATGAAAGCGGCCAGCCCCCTCTCCCCCCTTGCGGAGGGGGTGGGTTCATGAATTGGGAACTCTTCGCCCACGAGGCCGATATCGGCGTGCGCGGCACCGGCGCCACGCTGGCGGAAGCTTTCGCCGGCGCGGCAACGGCATTGACCGCCACCATCTGCGATCCGGAAAAAGTTATGCGAAGCGGTATCCATAAGGACGGCGCTGGCGAGACGGCACAATTCGAGTGCAGCGCTCCGGATGCCGAGTTGCTGCTGATGGACTGGCTCAACGCGCTGATCTTCGAGATGGCGACGCGCCGTCTGCTGTTTTCGCGCTTCGCGGTCAGCATCGAAGGCAAGCGCCTCAAGGCGACCGCCTGGGGCGAAACGATTGATGTCCGGCGCCATCAGCCGGCGGCCGAGGTCAAGGGCGCCACGTTCTGCGAACTGGCAGTGCGCCAGATAGCCGACGGCAGCTGGCTGGCGCAATGCGTGGTGGATGTGTGAGGAAAACATGGACGACAGCAAACTGAAACAGCGCAGCGCCTTCGAGTGGGAATTGCCCAGGTCGGGCGCCATGCGCGTGCCCGGCGTCATCTTCGCCTCGCGCGAACTCATCGCGGCGATGGATGACAAGGTGGCCGAACAGGTGGCGAACGTCGCCAGCCTGCCCGGTATCGTCGGCGCATCCTATGCCATGCCCGACGCGCACTGGGGCTACGGTTTTCCGATCGGCGGCGTCGCTGCCTTCGCTGCGGATGCGGACGGCGTGATTTCGGCCGGCGGCGTCGGCTTCGACATCTCCTGCGGCGTGCGCACCCTGCTCACCGGCCTCAGTCTGGCCGACATCGAGGCCCGGCAGCAGCGGCTGGCCGACCTGCTGTTCGCCCGCATTCCCGCCGGAGTCGGCAGCACCGGCGGCATCCGCCTCGAAGGGGCCAGCCTGGAGGCGATGCTCCGCGGCGGTGCCCGCTGGGCGGTGGAATTCGGCTATGGCAGCGCCGCCGACCTCGCGCGCATCGAGGAGCATGGCTGCATCGCCGACGCCGACCCCAAGGCCGTCTCCGAGCAGGCGAAGAAGCGGCAGCGCGACGAGATGGGTACGCTCGGCAGCGGCAATCATTACCTCGAAGTACAGGCGGTCAGCGAAATCCACGACGCGGCAGCCGCCCAAGCCTACGGGCTGGCGGCCGGCGACGTGGTGCTGAGCATCCACTGTGGCTCGCGCGGTCTCGGCCACCAGATCGGCACCGACTACCTGCGCGAGATGGTGGTCGCCGCGCCGG
>CAYYHO010000017.1:0-951 GCA_964471725.1 uncultured Methyloversatilis sp.
CGGCCAACGTGCTGGTGCTCGACGAGCCGACCAACGACCTCGACATCGAGACGCTGGAACTGCTCGAAGACCTGATCCAGGACTATGCCGGCACGGTGTTCCTGGTCAGCCACGACCGCGCCTTCCTCGACGCCATCGTCACCCAGACGATCGCCGCCGAAGGCAATGAGATAAATGAGGGTTCCTGGCACGAATACGCCGGCGGCTACAGCGATTGGGCCGCCTGGCAGGCAGGCCGCAGGGAAGCGGCGCGGCTGGCCGAGCAGGCCGCCGCGAGGACGGCGGCGCCCAAAGAAAAGTCGGCTCTGGCGGAACGGCAAGCAGCCAGGCCGGCAACCAAACTCAACTGGAAGGAAGCGCGCGAACTCGAAGCCCTGCCGGAAAGGATCGGCGCACTCGAAACCGAGCAAAAGAACCTGACCGCCCGCCTCGAAGACCCCGCGCTCTACCAGCAGCCGCAGCAAGCGCAAGCCATCGCGGCCCGCCTCGCCGCCATCGACGACGAACTCCTCGCGCTGCTGGAACGCTGGGAGGCGCTTGAAGCGCGGCAATCAGGCAGCAGTTGATTGCCTGGGGCCGTAAATTGGCTGCAAATTGGCGGCAAATTGCTTGACAGCAGCCGGTCAAGCTGCCGAGAATGGAATCCAGAAGTTTGTCTTATGGCCCCATAAGTTTTATGGGTATATGGTTTGTGGCAACCGGTAGTCTGTCATGGCATTTCGCCTGCTCCTTCTTGCCTGCACGTTGCTCCTCGCCGGAGCCGTCGCTGCCGAGAGCGTACCGGCCAGACCGCTGGTGGTCGGCAGCGAGCAGGATTACCCGCCCCTGGCGACCGGGCGTTCCGATGCCACGGCCGGCGGCTTCACGGTCGAGCTCTGGCAGGAAGTCGCCCGCGCAACGGGGCTGAACTACGTCGATTTTATCAATTTTTAAGATCCTTTCATAATTCTC